>DATBXH010001195.1:0-6561 GCA_036514375.1 Bacteroidales bacterium
CGTAAACCATTAAAAATCGAATACCATCTTTAGGAGAAACTGAAGGGGCAGCAAACGCATCTGTTACGGATAACCTAATCAAAATAAGGCATGTGATGAAAGGTAAAAAGAATCTAAACTTCATTTTTTTCTGGTTGTGAATACTAATATTCGATGAGAACCTAGGTAAATTAGGAACTTTATTCAATTGATGACGTATAAAACTATCAAACATACGATATAAAACAAAATAAACTAAACAGAAATTTAACAAGTCTTCAACTTTATTTTTTATATTTGATATACAACAAAACAATATTACACAATTACTAAATTGACCCGTTATGGATTCAACAAACAAAAATATTTTGGTACCCTGGGATTTTACGCCATCTGCGACTTTTGGTCTCGAATGGGCAGTAAAAATTGCAAAAGTAAGGAATTACAACATTTCCCTTCTTCATATCGTTGAGCATACCAAAGAAGAGGCCAAATATCAGACCAAACTTCAGGAAATTGCTACAGAAAATCAAAAAAAATCCGGTATTCCAACGTCTGTACTGATTCAAACAGGCGATGTACTGACAACGATCAGCGAGCTGGCCTCCTTGCCCGACACCGAACTGGTTATCATGAAAACCGACGGGATTTCCGGTATGCAAAAGTACTTTGGGAGCAGGGCTATGAAAATTATGAGAGGATCAAAATCGCCGTTTGTCGTAGTGCAGAAATCGCCCGAAGAAAGCTTGTTCAGCAAAGTTGTTTATCCTATTGACTATCGTTCGGAAAACAAAGAGGTGGTTAGTAACCTGCTCAACCTCAGCAAATTTTATCCTTTCAAGGTTTATATTTTTAAAGCACAAACCAATGACAAGGTGTTTAAAAAGAACGTTGCCAACAACCTGAATTTTGCCCGTATGATGTTCGAAAGCAAACACATCGAATTCGAAATATTTGAGGCAAAAGGAAAAATGGAATATGCTGCCGAAGTAAACAACTATGCACAAATTATAAATGCCGATCTGATCATCATTCAGCTACAGCGCAATCTTACCCTGTCAAAATTTATTTTTGGAGTAAAAGAACAGGCCATTGTAGCTAATCCGTACAAAATCCCTGTCATGGTTCTGAATCCAAAAGAGATAAGGGTTTATGCAGGATTTAAATAATTTCTTTATCACTCATACTTAAAAATGCCTGATCAAGTAATGATCAGGCATTTTATTTGTGGATACCTAGTAATAAATTACGCCAGATCTCCTGAAAGCTCAAAGAAACCGAACGGCAATTTAATCTGCAATTCTATTTCCTTACCTAGCTCAAAAATAGCGTCATCACCTTCTTCGTAAATCCAGTGGATATAAACGTCCCTGATGCTTGAATTATCTTTGATCAACAACAATAGTGTAAAAATTTGCTTTACCCCACCGGTATTTACGTACTCAAGCTGAATATCGACATTCAGCGCAGAACTTGTACATTTCTTTACCCAATTAAAAATAGGATCAAAAAAAGGAATAGGATTCTCCATGATACAGCGCCCCTTAATAATTACGTGCCCGTCAGGATTCAATTCCACATGGGGGGTTTTCTTAGTCCCCTCTACAATCAACTGCTTCATATTGCTAACTAATTATTAGGTATTTCCCTTTCCAGCTTTACCAAAATCTTACAATACTTACGTGACTAAAATTGATTTGATGTAAATTAATGATTTAACCTATATATTCTTTGACAAAAGTTTATTTTTATTTGACCATTAGTTAAAACACTACTCCTTAAAATCTTATCCGGACAATAATGAATGATTTGCAAAAAACTCAATCATCCGTTATCTCTTAAAATTCATGTTTGATGGTTTGTCAAAAATCCGATAATCGTGTATGAAAAACCAACACATTACTGTTACACCTTCCAATTAAATTTCTGACAAATAATATATTACAAACTTTGGCATAGCGCTTGACTTTATGGTGATCGGTATTACAATTGAACCATTGAAAGAACAAATAAAACTAAATATATGAAATCAATGAATGAAAACCGAAACAAAAAAGGCCTTTGCAAACTTAGACAAATGCTTATTACAAGCCTGTTCGCACTTCTTTTTACAACTAACGCTTACAGTAATAATCCCGGCAAAATAGAGGGAGTAGTCATGGATGCCCAGTCGTCCCTTTCTGTTATTGCCGCCAAGGTGGAACTGATTAAGGTAGCGGATTCCACGGTTGTTAAGGTCATACTTACCGATATCGATGGGAAATACGCTCTTCAGGACATTCCTTACGGGAAATATGCATTGAGAATATCGGGTATGACTTACCGGAAACAAATCATCCCGGACATCAATATTACTCCTGAAAAACCAAACATTAAATTCAGTGCAACAACACTGCTGCCTGAATCAAAAACACTGAACGAAGTGGTTGTAACCGGTTATAAAATGACAGGCCAGATTGAAGACGACAAAATAGTTTATTCCGTAAAAGACAAGACATCTGCCATGGCACAGTCGGGACTCGATCTGTTAAAGCAATTACCGGAGGTTAGTGTCAATTTTCTCACCAATGAAGTAACATTGGCAGGAAGCAGCAACATTCTTTTCCAGGTAAACGGTAAAAAAGTAGATCGCACCTATCTTCAACAGATTAATCCCAAGATGGTGGAAAAGATTGAAGTGGTTACCAATCCGGGCTCCAAATACGATGGCGATATCGACGCAGTTATCAATATCATCATGAAAAAGAATGGTGAAGATGGTCTCACAGGAAGAATCAACCTGGAAATACCCACATCGAAAACATTCTTCAGTAACAACAACGTAAATATCGACTATTATAACAAGGGTGTTCATCTGTTCGTTGCCGGATGGGGAGGAATGAGCCGTTGGAACTTGTTCTTCAATAATAGTCGTACAAGCATCCAGGGAACTGACAACACTACCGTTCTGCAACAGAATGCATCCGGTCCGACAGTTCACAGATACGTTGGTTTCACGTATGGTGGCGACTGGTTTATCAACGACCGAAACATCATTAACTTTTACAGTACCTTATGCCCGCAAGTTCCCTTTGGCAATGATGTTACAATGGATAATCTACCGGCTGACGTCCGGTCTGCCCATATAAGAACCTTCACAGGCAATCATTACGATCATTTTTATAATAACTACTCTCTGTTCTACAAGCATAAATTCAGCAAGCAGGATCATGAATTCTCTGTAGAAGGTTTTTTCAGCAACAACAGGGATGGTAACGATAAAGATTATTACGAACAAAATTATGATTCGAACAATGTTCTCTCCGAAATCATTACCAACCGTAATAACCAGGTAACCGATTATAGCAAGAATCAGTTCATTGTAAAAGCTGATTATACGTATCCGGTAACTAACAAGCTAAAAGTTTCGGGAGGTTACAACTTTAATCTCAGCAGGATTGACGATAAATTTGACGAGAGAATATCTGCCTTTTCGGACAGGATGAAATACGACGAAAGCAGAAATAGCCTGTATGGGAATATATCCTGGAATATAGGACAGCTTAATTTACAATCCGGCATGCGTTTTGAAGCATCGGATGTTCATATCAGCCACAGTTACGATTCTACAAGGAATTACACCTGTTTCCTTCCGTTTGCATCTCTTCAGTATAAACTGGGTAAAAAACAAACACTGAGACTCAGCTACCGTAAATCGATCCAGCGTCCCGGAATGTATCAGTTAAGCCCGTTTAACTACCAGGATGACCCGTATACCGAAAATGTCGGAAACCTCGCATTGGAGCCATCCTATAACCAAAAGCTTGAATTTACACATCGTATCCAGATTACAGGACCTGTATATGTAAGTTACAAGCCTTACCTTAGCTTCATGAATCATGGTATTGAGCAGGTAAGTTATACTTCGGCAGATAATAAGATTATTCAGAAATACGACAACGTGAGCAATGCAACGGAATACGGGATAACGTTTAACGGTACGCTGGCATTTGTAAAATGGTGGGCCATCAGTCCCTCCTACTCCATCTTCCGGCGTGAGATAAAAGCATTACCCGAATATGGCGTACCGGCTCAAACAAAATCGTCATGGAACGTGAACGTATCGTCGCAATTTATACTACCGAAAGAATGGGTTATTTTCGTCGAATATAAATACAGAGCTCCGGTTACCAGTTTCCAGACCTCCAGGGAACAAAACTATGAATTTGTTACGGGTTTCCAGAAAGTAGTCAACAAGAAGTTAACCTTATCTGCATTTGCATTGAACCCTTGGGCAAACCGTTACACATTCGACAAAACCAGAACATTTACAGGGAACATGATTGTGGAATCGAACGGATATGTAAAATACTCTCATGTCATTAACATCAGATTGGCTTATACCTTCAGCAAAGGCAAAGAAGGGAAGAAAGTGGAACGTCAGCAGGAATCGGATCAGGATGCAGGAGGAAAAAAAGGATTTATGTAAAAACTTACAGGTTGTATCTAACGTAAAGGAAGGACGAGGCTGACTCTGAAGAGCAGCCTCGTTTGATTTATATATAAACAGAAGGCCCACATTTAAAACAACATAGATACGTTTTCGGGTAATCAGATCGTTCACATAACGGAATGAATGTTTCACATTCATAACCTTTTTTCTAGTCAAAATTAAATTGACCTGCCTTTTTTAATGATGTAACTTACTCATACATAACTTAAAATATAACCAATATGAAAACATCAATGAAATCGTTACTCGGCATTGTTTTATGCATCCTTCTGGTAAGTTCATGCAGGAAAGACAACCCTGGTAATTCAAAAGGATCTGTAGTATTTAAATTTCAAACAACTGACGTATCGGCCTTTAAAAGCTCAGGAGCAGAAGCCGGGCCCATAGCAGCGGCTCTTATTGTAACTATTTATAAAAATAAGGGCGGAGAGCCGACCGACCTTGTGTATGGCAAGGAAAAACTGGAACTCAGTTATTTGAATGGTGCTTATATTTCTAAAGGACTGCCGATGCCCCAGGGTGCTTATTATTTGACTGAATTTCTCGTTACAGATGCCAGCAATAAAATTATTTATGCTGCACCCAAAGCCGGGTCCGATCTTGCTCAACTGGTGGCTAAGCCTTTACCGCTGTATTTTTATATCAATTCGAACACTGAGAGTACTATTTCACCTGAGGTATTAAAAACAGATACCAGTTCCCTGGAAGATTTGGGTTATTCCGGATTCTCATTTAATTATGTAAAAAGTACAAAATTTCTGATGTCTGTATTCTACAAAAGTGCTGGTGGATCATCCTTAGAACATGTAGACAGCAGTCATCTTTTCATAACCTCCCCGAAAGGCAAAAATTATAATTATATACTCAAAGGCGGGACTGCAAACCCCGTTTATGTCAACAGTGATTCGGGCAACTACATTTTAACGGTATGGAGCAAGGGATATACCTCCCTAACCGATACCCTTACCCTTAACCAGCTCGGAAGCCACACAACCATGCCTCTTAACATGGTACTCACTTCCATAGAAAGCCCGATGATTTGGTTTTTGGCAAGTGGCTCTACTACCATCCCATACAGCGGGCCATCTATTATTACAAGATCTGTAACCGATTTCTATGTGGATTGGGGGGATGGAATACACGAAAAGATAACAACCTTAAATAACAGCTTTACTTTTCGTAGATTCAATAAATTTGCAGATAACAGACTTGTGCAGATCTGGGGAAATTTAGCAGATATTCGGGATTTGAGTTTTGGAGGTGCTAAATATGATGGCACTTTTTTTCTGAAGGCTGATATAAACAATGCTTCAGGAATCGAAGATTTTCACTTAAGTTACGTTACTCTACGGGACTTTAGCCTGGAAAATCTCACCACACTTAAAAATATCAACTATTATTTTTGTAGCGCACCAGTAAAGGTTAGAAATTGTCAAAACCTTGAAAATCTTACACTGATAGCTTCAACCCCTGCTCAACTGGACATTCAAACAAACAATAAACTTCAATTCCTTCAATTCAGTGGTTACTCATCCGTAATGTACGGAACAAATCCCAGCCTTATGAGGATTGTTTTGGCCGATTATTACCCACTAACACTAACGGTTGATAAGCTAAATAATTTGTTTATAGGTCTGCTGGCAAGCGTCGAAAGCTCACCCAGGACTGGAACATTCGAGTGTTCGAAAAAAGACATAAAGCCCACAGGAGAAGGACTGCAAGCAGCCCAAACATTAAAAAACACCTATCACTGGACAATTTCTCCTGATATCGAATAAAGCGTCAACATACAGGATGGTACAGGGTACCTCCCCTGGCACCCCATAACGAAATGAACGTTTGACGTTCTATGGCATTTTTCTGGTCAAAATTAAATTGACCCGTCTTTTTTTAAGAATATAACTTACTCATACATAACTTAAAATATAACCAATATGGAAACAATGAAAACATCAATGAAATCGTTACTCGGCATTGTTTTATGCATCCTTCTGGTAAGTTCGTGCAGGAAAGAAACCCCTGGTAATTCAAAAGGATCTGTGGCATTTAAATTTCAAACAACTGACGTATCAACCCTTAAAAGCTAAGGA
>DATBXH010001196.1:0-5447 GCA_036514375.1 Bacteroidales bacterium
ATTAAGCTTTAAAGAAATTGCAGAACAAACCAATGTTTCCATTAACACAGCTCTGGGTCGTATGCGGTATGCTATTATTAACCTGCGCAAACTAATTAAACAATATGATATTAATCTTTCGGCATAATCACTGATGAGAACAACGGACTGTAGACTTTCTGGTTTTAAAATTATGGAGGACAAACAGAATCTGTAAGTATCTGATAATATAGAACGAATGACGATCTTAAAGTCTACAGTCTATATACTTTAAAAAAATTTTCAAATGTTACAATATTTCACACGATATCACGTTTTACTTGCAAATAAATATAAAGCCTATGGGAAAATGTTCTACACTGTTGTATTTAAATGATAATCTGAATTATCCGTCAGAGAAAATAATTCAGATCGATGCGCTAATGGACGATATGGATCAAACCCTGGAAGGGTTCTTCAGGGGAAAGGAAATTGAGGTTGATGCTCAATTGGTATCAAAAACAATGACTCTTGTTGATAACATGGGTTAATTTATTGGGTTTATTGGTTAAGAAAGGTTAGAAGGTGCTTCATCGTTGGGCACCTTCTTTTTTTAGGTTTTGTATAAAGCGTAAGGTTTAAAGTTCAGGCAGAAGCTTGTTTTTATCCGTTAATCACCCCCGAACCCACGAGTTCATCTTCTTCGTACCAAGCCGCAAATTGGCCGGGTGTGATGCCGCGTTGCGGTTTATCAAACCGGATGTATATTCCTTCGTCGAACTTAAAAAGTGTAGCCTTCTGCAATGGCTGCCGATACCTGATGCGTACAAGAAAATCATGACTATCGCCGGGTTTAAGCTCCCGGTCAGGTCGAATCCAGTGAATATCTTCGTTACGGATAAACAAAGCTTTCCGGTACAGTCCGGGATGATCGTCACCCTGGCCGGTATACACGATATTATTTTCCACATCGGTGGCTATCACAAACAAAGGTTTAACCATCCCTCCCACGTTCAGACCTTTTCGCTGTCCGATCGTCAGAAAATGTGCACCCTGGTGGTGTCCAACCGTTCGCCCGTCTGCGGGTGAATAGGAGTAAGGAGTCGATAGGGTCTGCAAGGAATGGTGTATATCTTCACCATTACCGGATACCTGATATCCATCAAAGGTTTCGGGTATTTCAATGATCCGTCCTTCACGGCTCTTAATTTTTTGTTGCAGGAAAACCGGCAGATCTATTTTACCGACAAAACAAACCCCTTGCGAGTCCTTTCGCTTGGCTGTGGCTAAACCCAATTCATCGGCAATTCTGCGAACCTCCGGTTTCAACAGATGCCCTACAGGAAAGAGAGCTGTGGAAAGCTGTTGTTGCGAGAGCTGACAAAGAAAATAACTTTGGTCTTTATTCGGATCGCTGCCGGCCAGGAGACGATAAATGGTTTGGCCATCCGGGGTTCGGAATTCATCCTTCCGGCAATAATGACCGGTAGCTACAAAATCGGCACCAAATTGCCTGGCTGCATCTACAAACAAATCGAACTTTACCTCACGGTTACAGAGAACGTCCGGATTGGGTGTCCTTCCTTTTTCATACTCCGAAAACATATAATCTACAACGCGCTTGCCGTATTGTTCGCTAAAATCAACAGTATGCATCGGAATTTCAAGCTTGCGGGCTACCAATTCCGCAAAAATAAGATCGTCGTTCCATGGACAGTCGCCCGAAAGCGTGCCAGTGGTGTTATGCCAGTTAATCATGAACATACCGGTTACATCGTAGCCTTCCTTCTTTAACAGATAAGCTGCAACGCTCGAATCCACTCCTCCCGATAATCCAACAACAACCTTTTTTTTCATTCAATTTTCTCCGAAATCGTCGGCAAAGATATAAAATAAAAAACCAATGGGTCAATGTGCCAACATTCCAAACTGTCTACAGAGAACTGACGATAGTCGATAGACCATAGTCCATAGCCTGCAGGCCACAGTCCATAGTTGACGGTTGATAATTTATATCTCATATCTCATCAATCTTAAACGAATCATTGATCGATAAAATTCTATCTTTGTAATTCACCTATTTGCATTTAATATGAAAATTCGATTCCTAGGTGCTGCTCGGGAAGTTACCGGTAGCAAACACCTTATTACCACTGATAATGGTAAGAAAATTCTTTTAGATTGCGGTATGTACCAAGGCAAAGGATTGGACACTGATGCTATGAACCGCGAGCTGGGTTTTAAACCGTCAGAGATCGATTTCTTAGTCCTTTCGCATGCCCATATCGACCACTCGGGACTTATACCTTACATTTATAAGCTTGGGTTCAGAGGATCGGTAATTTGTACTCATGCCACGCGCGATCTTTGTGCGATTATGCTGGCAGATTGCGGGCACATCCAGGAAAACGATACCAAGACGTTTAATAAAAAGAGAACCAAGAAAGGGTTGCCTCCAGTAGAACCTATTTATAATAAGGTTGATGCGGAACGGTGCATGGAATTATTTATTAGTGTGCCTTATAACAAAGTGTTCTTTATGGATGAAATTACTAAAGTACATTTCACCAATACAGGACATTTATTAGGAAGCGGTGTGGTTAACCTGGAGATTACCGAAAATGGAAAAACGAAGCGCATTGCCTATACCGGCGATATTGGTCGTCCGGTTAACCGGATATTGAAAGCTCCATTACCTTTTCCTCAGGCCGATATTCTTATTACCGAATCCACATATGGCGACCGTTTACATGACGGACACGATTTTGCTGAGGAAAAACTCCTGAATGTAGTGGAGAACACATGTGTCAGGAAACACGGAAAGCTTATTATTCCTTCGTTTAGTGTTGGTCGTACGCAGGAAGTTGTTTATTCGTTAAATAATTTCTACAATGCCGGGAGATTACCTAAAATCGACATCTTTGTGGATAGCCCCCTTTCGGTGAATGCAACGAATATCTTCCGGATGCACGCCGAGTGTTTTAACGAATCGATACTGAAAGTGATGGAAACAGATCCTGATCCATTTGGTTTCAATAGCCTTTATTACGTCCAAAGCGTCATGGATTCAAAGAAACTTAATAACTCCAAGAAACCCTGTGTAATAATTTCAGCATCGGGGATGATGGAGGCCGGACGAGTTAAGCATCATCTGGCAAATAGTATCTCAAACTCAAAAAATACGGTACTTGCCGTTGGATATTGTGCTCCAAATACGCTGGGAGCCCGAATACTCAGAGGTGAGAAAAAAGTATCCATTTTTGGAACCGAATATGATGTAAAAGCCGATGTAGAGCGCATAGATGCCTACAGTGGGCATGCAGATTATAAGGAGATGATAGAATTTCTTAATTGTCAGGATAAATCGAAGCTTCAAAAAGTATTTATCGTCCATGGTCAATATGAAGCTCAGCTAACGTATAAGCAGACATTGGAAAAAGAAGGTTTTAAAAATCTGGAGATTCCGGAAATGCGACAGGAGTTTATTCTTTAACAATTGATTGTACTAAATGAAAATAAAAAGGGAATTAGCAGGGTTGGCGACTTACTAATTCCCTTCATTTTTTCTATGTAATTATTAATTACATAATCTGATACAATTGCCTCATTGCGCTTCTTTTCTTATAGAGCCTAACAGCTTAAATTCATATTTTGCATCTGGTGGCCAGTGAATAGCACGCAGCAAACGTACCCATAAAGGCCGAATCAGATTTGCACACATGTTTAAAAATTTTACACTATTGTTCAAAGTCAGTACTCCGATGGAGATACTTTGAAGTATTCTTTGAAACAACGACTGAAATATTGTGGGTTACTAAATCCAGTCATATCGGCAATTTCACCTGTATTTCCTGCTTTTTGTCTGATCAGTTGAGCTGCTCGTTTCAATCGGATGCTTCTTATGAATTCGGTAGTGCTCTGGTTGGTAATTGCTTTTAGCTTAAGATGAATATTTGTGCGACTCATCGACATTTCCCTGCATAGATCATCGACTGAGAAGGCAGGGTTGCTCATGTTTTTTTCTATGATATTAAGGACCTTTTGTAAAAACTGTTCATCCAATGATGAAGTGGTTATTTCTGAAGGAACCACTGTGATTGTCTTCTTGAATTTATCCCTGAGTTTTTCCCGGTTTACAATCTGGGAATTGATTCTGGCCATCAGTTCTTTCATTCTGAAAGGCTTGGTTATGTAATCATCGGCATGAAGGAGAAGGCCTTCCAGCTTACTTTCTTCATCTGCCTTGGCAGTCAGAATGATGACCGGGATGTGGCTTGTCAATGGGTTTTCTTTAATAGCCAGAGTTAACCGCAGTCCATCAACACCAGGCATCATGATGTCCGACAGGATCAAATCCGGCTGTAAATCAACTGCCTTTTGAATGCCATCTTCTCCATTGCTGGCTTCCTCCAGGTGGTACCGGTTCGAAATACTTTTTACCAGGTGAGTCCGCATATCGGGATTATCTTCTACAATTAAGATCGTTTTTCGGTTGTCAGATGGTTTATTAACCGGGATGTTTCCTGGTTCAGGCATATAATTCGGAGCATTCAATAACCCCGAAATTTTGGCCTCTAATTCTTCATCTTTAAATGTGATATTTTCACCTGTATACGAAGTTTTATCGATAGGCAGGGATATTTTAAAAGTCGTACCGCTGCCTGGAATACTTGAAACTTCGATAGTCCCTTCATGCAGGGTCACCAGTTCTTTTGTCAGTGCCAAACCGATACCTGTGCCTCCATCTCCATATTGGTGACTTTTGTTTTCTTCTACCTGATAAAAACGATCGAAAATGTGAGGTAATTTTTCGGCTTGTATACCAATGCCATTATCTTTAACCGTTATCTCAACATTTTTTTTGTTAGCCGATCGTTGAATCTGAACCTCAATTTTTCCATCTTTTTCTGTGAACTTGAAAGCATTGGATAACAGGTTGTATAGGATCTTTTCGAGTTTATCCGCATCAAAAAAGGCACGGATGTCATTGTCTTTTTCTTCAAGATATATGGATATTCCCTTGTCGCTGGCAAATGGTTCAAACGATGATGTAATTGTCCTGATGGCAGTATTCATGTTTGCTTCCTTCAGCACTAACTGCATTTTACCTTTTTCGATTTTTGAAATGTCCAATAATTGATTGATAAGAAGGAATAATCGTTCGGAATGTCTGAGCATCAATGAATATTCCGCAGCCAGCTTTTTATCAGTGGTGTTCTCCAGCAGTGACTCAAGAGGCCCCATGATAAGGGTTAATGGCGTTCTGAATTCATGGGAAATATTGGTAAAGAAGCTCGATTTCATTTCATCTATCAATATCAGTTCCCGGTTTATTTCTTCGAGTTCGGCCTTCTGGAGAAGGATTTTTTCTTTCTGGGCATTTATTTCTTCCTGTTTTTCCTCCAATTCAGCGTTCTTTTCCTGGATCTCTTTATTTTGCTTTTCGATTTCTATTTTTTGCTTTTCTACCTTTTCACGTTCGTTTTCGT
>DATBXH010001197.1:0-6650 GCA_036514375.1 Bacteroidales bacterium
CCGCTATTTTTTTAATAAATTCATTATACTAAATCGATCTAAACGCACTAATGCTGGTTTAATGGAAGGAATCGAAGCTTTTTATTTCAGTAATAGTTTGATATAAATAATAATTTGATTTAAGATTTTCTATGGAAAGCACCGACAAAAAGTATAAACTTTTGCTTGTTGACGATGAACCTATCAACATTTTCGTTCTTGAAGGAATTCTAACAGAAGAAGGATTTGATGTAGTAGCGGCTAACAACGGAATAGATGCATTGTCTTTGACAAAAGAGATAATGCCTGATGCGATATTGCTTGATATTATGATGCCTGAAATGTCGGGCATTCAGGTATTGGAACAACTGATTGCCAACCCCACAACCTGTCACATACCTGTAATTATGGTTACAGCCAAAGCTGAGGCTGAAGATGTTCAACTTGCTTTAAGTAAAGGAGCCATCGAGTATATAAAAAAGCCTGTCAATGGTATGGAAATGCTGGCCCGTTTACGCACCGTGATCAGATTAAAGGAACAGGAGGACAAGTTAAGGGAACAATTGAATTCCAAAGAAGCTTTTATTAACATGCTATCGCACGACATGCGTGCTCCGCTTTTATCTGTTACCGGACTGGCTGAAATGCTTTTTAACGATGAGGGGAACGATAATCACAGGAAAATACTTAAAACCATCATTGATTCATCGAACTTCATTATCGATTATTTCAATAAGTTGCTAAACTGGTCGAAGCTTGGAGCTAAAGAGCTTAAATTAAATAAAAGGAAGGTATTGTTAACGGAGATTTTGAATGCGGCCAAGGTCATATTTTCTTTGCAAATGGAAGATAAAAAGCAAACTCTTCGTCTTGAATGTGATCCGGCACTTCAGATATTTGTGGATGTTTCCTACTTTCAGCAGGTAATCAACAATCTGCTGAGTAACGCTATCAAATATACGCCCGAAGGAGGTTCTATTGTAATCAGTGCAGGAAAGGAATCCGGCAATATTCTGCTAAACGTTAAGGACACGGGTATGGGTATCTCCGGAATTTCAAACGATGAATTGTTTGGCACCTCATTTCACAAATCGACCAGGGGAACCAGGGGAGAAAAAGGAACAGGTGTCGGGTTGCGAATCTGCAAAATAATAACCGAAGCCCATGGTTTCGACCTTTCGTATCGTTCCGAAAATGGCGCAGGAACAACATTTACTATTGTTGTTCCTGCGATCGATCCGTTATAATTTCATCTGTAAATGTTACGATCAAGCCATCCTTAACTCAGTAACCTGAAAACCCAGGTTAAGGCGAGTGCTACCAATGTTGTTGCGAGCAAAATGACAAGAATAGTATTGCTCTTTCTATTTGCGTTGTGGATGTCCTGAAAATGCTTAATCTTGACAATCTGATCTATCTTATTCAGCGCATTTTCTTTTGAATAGGCATCCTTTACGATATAATCAAAAGCTCCAAGTTGTACTGCATCTACCACTACCTTAATATCAGTCTGAGCCGATAAAAAAATAAATTCAGCCTCCGGTAACCGTTGTTTTACCCGTTTCATAACTTCAACTCCGTTTATACCCGGCAAATCAATGTCCTGAAGGAAAATATCAGGCTTTAGATGCAACTTTTCCAGGCATTTTTCCCCACTCTCAAACGAATGTACTTCCCACTTGTTTTTCCCTGTCAGATAATTTGTCATCAACATATTAAAGCCAGGATCATCCTCCACGATAAACACCACTTTCTTCTTGTCCATATTTCTAATCATTTAAATAGCCATTGCTTCATTATATTTAAATTTATAGAAAATTCGTCTTTTATGAAAATGTTGATTGATATTTATTACATCCCGGCATATGTTCGGGAGAAATCCTCTTCTGCGGATTATGCCTGCGTAAGTGTTTAAGTGCAATTTTTTCTGCAGATTATGCTCAAAAATATGTCTAAGTACAATTCTCTTCTGCGGATTGTGTTCAGACATATGTCTAAGTGCAATTCTCTTCTGAAGATTGTATTCGAACATATGTTTAAGTGCAATCCTCTTCTGAAGATTGTGTTCACACATATGTTTTAGTGCAATCCTCTTCTGCAGATTGTATTCAGACATATGTCTAAGTGCAATCCTCTTCTGAAGATTGCATTCAGACAGATTTTTAAGTGTAAGCTTTCTCTGCAGATTACATATAATCAGATAGTTTGGTACAATAATCTTCTACGGATGGTATTTAATTCTTTTGCTCATGGTATTCTTCCTCTGTATTGATATTCCAGATATTGCTCTTCAGTTTTTCACCGTTGATGATATTGTCGACCGAAGTAATTGCCGTTAGCATGGAGTGATCCTGGTTATTGTACTTATGCATACCGTTTCGTCCGATCAGGAATAGATTATCAAGTTTATCCGTAAAATCCCTGATGACATCAAACCTGGAATACGTTCCAAAGTAAGCCGGATAAGTTTTGGGAACACGGATAATTGTACTATCAATGACATCACTTCTGTCGATAATATCGATGCTTTGCAATTCGTCAATAGCAAATTGGATAAACTCGTCATCCGGCATACGCCACAATTCGTCTCCTTCGTTGCAAAAGTATTCCAAACCAATCCAGGATTTTTCCAGGTCGGCCACCATGTAGGGCGACCAATTGTTAAATATTTGCAATCGTCCCACTTTTACATCCCGTTCCTGTATGTAGATCCAGGTATCGGGTACCAGATTTTTAAACGTAGGGATTTCGGTCTCATTTTTTATTTTAAGTTTATTTAAAAGCAGACCTACCGTTATAAAATCGCGATATTGCAGCCCGTCACTGATTGATCTCACCGAAGATGGTGCCTTCTCTCCCATGGCCGCAATTAAATCTTTAACCGGCATGGAGGAGAAATAATAATCGCCCTTTACTGCACATTTTGAGTTATTCGTTTGGTCGAGATAGCTCAATTCGTCCACCCGGTTATCCACAATACTTAACTCAACAACTTCAGCGTTCTTAATAATTGTTCCTCCTTTTGCTTCTACCAGTTTGGCAACAAGTTCCCATAATTGTCCGGGGCCAAGTTTCGGATACATAAATTGCTCTATCAGGCTGGTGTCTGTCTTTTTCTGTTCAATAGACTTTTCTTTTTTTAAGATGGATTTTAGCGCATGAAGTAACGCTCTTGAAACAGATAATTTTTTTATCCGTTGGGCACCCCAGTCTGCCGCAATTTCGGAACAGGATACGCCCCATACCTTTTCAGTGTAGTCTTTGAAAAATGTTTTATATAACTCTTTCCCAAATCTGTTGATAAAAAAATCCTCGAGTGTATTACTATTTTTAACAGGAAATACCCGAATCCAGAAATAAGTAACCACAATCTTTACGATCCTGATAATACCCAGATTAGACAAAGTTTTTAAGTTAAGCGTAATGGGATAATCAAAGAATTTTTTAAGAAAAAAGATCCGTGACAATCTGTTCCTGATCAGCATTACCCTGTCGGTCTTTTCAGGATCGGGACCGTTTGGCGAAAGGTTTGCCGAAATACTTTTTTTATCGCTTTCAGGCTCTTTGAGAATTTCTTCTCTGGATTTAAAACCCTGCACGGGCAGAATCTCCTGCCACCATTTCATGACGGTGTCTGATTTCGAAAAGAACCGATGCCCGCCAATATCCATGCGATTTCCATGATAAACAACCGTTTTGGAAATTCCGCCTATATCGTTTGTTTTTTCAATGACAATAGGTTTGATATTTGCCCGGGTTACTAATTCGTAGGCAGCTGTTAACCCTGCCGGGCCAGCTCCAATGATGATTGCTGTTTTGTCCATAAGTTAGGAGTTAGGTTTGTTAAAAAGGATAAATTTTCTGGCAAAGAAATTCCATAAATAAACGATGAGCGTTGTAATTATCTTGGAAATAAGATAATATATTGCAAACAGGTAAGTAAACATCCAGATGAAGAATTCATTTAGGCCTAAACCAATGATACCGATCAGCGAAAACAATAAAAATTCCAGTAACCGATTGTCAAACACCCTGTCGTTAAAGATCCATTTTACACTTAGATAATAGTTGGTAATCAAGCCTACCAGAAAACCTATACCGGCCGAAACTAAGTAATGAATGTGGAAGAATTCGGTGAGAAAAAACAGGGTACCGAAATCACATAAAAAAGCAAGCCCTCCAACAAACGTATACCTCAATAGTTGAAATAATGTGCTATCTGTTTTCCCTATAAAAATGGATTGAATTTTTATCCGGTAATCTAATCTCTTCATAACAGTCGGTTTTTCAAAAGCGGTTGAATTAGGACTCATAAGTAAATTATTAGTTAAGTTTTTACCATAAGGCTAAAGTGTGTCAGCAATTTTTAATTGCCGGATGTTACCTTGATTTAAAGGCAGGAGGATTGATTCCAAACATAAAGGAAAACTTCTCAATTCTGGAAAACTCCTCCGACGTCCTGAAAATGTAACGTTTCCCGTTTTTGAGATCAATTTTTATGGATGGATAGAAATAAGGCGAGAACAAAAGCGGTACATCACATTCAGCATATTCAGATTTCGGATCCTTATCAAGAAAGGCACTGTCGTTCCTATTAATTTTAGCGGGTAATACCGGCTCCGGATTTGAATAAACAACAAAATTCTGACTCGTTCTGTAGGGTTTAACAGTAAAGTGGTTTGACGCCATAATTTTACCAAGCTTACAGGGATTGCTATATTCCGGAAGTGTCCTGGTAAAATTAAACGCAATCATTCCAAGAATAATGGCTGTTAAAATCGCCGTCCTGCTGATAACCTTAACAAAGCCCGTCAAAACCATTGCTGCACCTATTATGAATACAACAGCCCTGTATTGGTTAATAACCGACCTCCATAAATCATGATTAATTTGTCGTTGCCGCAAAGTTTCTGCAGCCTCTATCAACCAGGACGTAATTGGAATAAATAATAAGGTAATACTCAGAACAGTTAAGGTAATACCTAGTTTCAACACTAATTTGCGGATATCACGGGAGAATTTAAACAAAGGTTCTGACCGGAATCCGGCGTGAAGAAAAATAGAAAAGAATAGCAGCACATTGGTAAATAATGCTCCATACCCATAACGAGGCAACGGAGCGGTACAGAACCAATACACGATGCTCAGGAAACTGGATATGAATATGAAATTAATTTTAGGGTCGGAAAAAATTACCTTACGATATTTAAAACCTAGAAAAAGAACGAGAACAACGGAAATAGCAAGAAAAAAATTATTGATTACAAATGACTGTAACCATGGTAAAAGCCAGGCAAATGGAGTTGGTAAATTCATGCAGAATTCATTTTCGAGGCGTGAATGTGCGATGGTAACTTTAAATTCCGTTAACAATTGATCTGGGTCCACAGCCCAGCTTAGTTTATTGAAATAACCTATATGCGAAGGATAAAACAGACACCCGGAAAGCATGACACCCTTAATCAGCCATGGGATCAATATAATAAAACCACAAAGGAGAGAAGTTATCCAAAGTGTTCTTGAACTGATGTTGGTTAAATCAGTAAATTTTGAAGAAACCTTTCGAAGCTTCACATAAATCAGGTATAGGAACAGCATTCCCATGCATAATAACATGATCATCGATGAAAGCTTGATAGTTACAAGGAAAGTTGCTATACAAAAAGCACAAAAAATAAAAAAATTATACATTTTAATGTCGGCAATCGAATAAATAAGGAGGATTACCATTAATAAATTTAACAGCAAATTTGCTCCGTCAGGAGAAGGATCCGAATTGTTGTATAAATAGAAACATAACGGAACGATACACAGTAACATGAAGTTTTCGGCAATACTTCTTCTCTGAAAAAGTTTTGATTTAAAGGTTAAAAAGACCAGCGTTGAAAAAAAGAAACTTAGAATAGCATTCAGTATAAAAATCCGCGTTCCGTTTAAAAAAGCAAATGGTCTGATAATGGCATCTGAAACAAACCAGGAAGAGTTAAAACCCAACCGACCGTGCAAATTAGCCAACCCCAATGGTACTGCAGATTCATTACTCCATCTGATTGAAGTAACATGGTAGATAACCGGATCAAGATTATCACAGAAATAATGAGGAAATATGGAGTAATATACAAATAATAATAAAATGATGACGTAGTCGGATCTTGAGAAGGAACGAACCAGGAAATGCCCGTTAAACGCAAACAGCAGTAAACCTCCGACAAGAACTAATAAACTAAATAATTGATTGAGGGGTACGAAGAAGTTGCAGAGAACACCTAACTGGGTGACTATAATGATACCCATGATACCGAATAATGCAATGAGCAGTTCCTTAGGTATGAAACTGTAATTGATACTTTTATCAAAAAGCTTAAGAAGCGTTCCGTACCCTAAAAGAGAAAATGTCCATAGGATATAAAAGATAGAAATGGATAGGATTTGCATATAAAATTAAATTAGTAGATGTCATAAATATGGACCAAACCTCAAAAATTTAATAATTGCTCCTGAATCAAATTTATGGAATCTACTTTTTGCCTAACTTATTTATTTGATAGTACTTATAAAAGTTTACATCAATGACTTCATTTTATAGACAGAAAGCAAAATTTCATTAAACAATTTCGCATATTGTTTCCATAACCGTATAATTTTCATCATTATACTTTAGCAAATGTTGG
>DATBXH010001198.1:0-7370 GCA_036514375.1 Bacteroidales bacterium
TTTGCCCGAAGAACGACAGATCACAACCACAGAGCAAATGCTTGATGAGATGTGTTCAGCTTTAGGAGGTCGCGCTGCAGAAGAAATAACGTTTAATAAGATTTCAACCGGTGCTTTAAACGATCTGGAGAGGGTAACGAAGCAAGCTTACGCTATGGTTTCGTATTATGGTATGAGCAAGTCTGTTGGCAATATGAGTTTTTACGACTCTACAGGTCAGTCTGAATATGCTTTTGTAAAACCGTTTAGTGAAAAAACGGCAGAAACCATCGATACTGAGGTCTCAAAACTGATTGAGGATACCTATGACAGGGCAAAAAGAGTTCTTAATGAAAACAAGGTAGGATTAGATAGTTTGGCAAATATTCTTTTGGAAAAAGAAGTTATTTTTAGTGAGGATCTTGAAAGGATCTTTGGTAAACGCAAGTTTCCCGGATCGCATGATCATGTTCACCTGACAGAAGGACAGAATACATCTTCGGACATTCGCATGAATGAAGGGGAAGTAACTGATAGATCTGACGTGATATAACTTTTTTGATGTCTTGTCGTAAGTATTTTAGTTTAATTCTTAAAGGAAGCAGGATTTGAACAATTTTTATAGACGTTCCATTACAGGTATTGCATTTGTACTTGTTTTGGGTGGAGCCATTCTAATAAATCCATTTACTTTTTTTGCATTAATTATCGTCATTGTTGCGTTGGGTATAGCTGAATTTTACAGATTAATCGACGGAACAGGTTTAAAGGCTAATAAAGTTTTAGGAATGGCGACAGGTATCCTCTTTTTGGTTACCTCTTGCTTATATGCCACAGGCGCTGAAGTAACTTTGTTCTGGACGATTGTTCCTCTTCTTTCTGCTGTTTTTGTGGCCGAACTTTATAGGAAACAAAGTACTCCCTTCCAAAATATTGCAATTACAATTTTTGGTATTCTATATATTGCAGTACCATTTTCATTACTAGTTCTTTTTGGTTTCCCGGAACGGACTCTTTCCGGCTACCATGCCACGTTGGTTATGGGTTTTTTCTTTTTGCTTTGGGCAAACGATACAGGAGCTTATTTAACCGGAATCAGTATTGGTAAACATCCTATGTTTCCTCGTATTTCACCGAAGAAATCCTGGGAAGGTTTTACAGGAGGTCTGGTTCTAACACTGGTGGTAGCATTTATTATATCAAAGTATTTTATTTCCCTGCAATTGGTTGACTGGATAATAATCGCAATTATTATCTGTATTTTCGGTGTTTGGGGAGATTTAATCGAATCCATGCTCAAACGTAGTCTTAACATTAAGGACTCCGGTAATATTTTACCCGGACACGGTGGGATCCTCGACCGTTTCGATTCGGTCCTGTTTTCCGCTCCGATAGTATTTGTATATTTGCAGTTGAAAAATTTAATGCTGTTTTAAAATGACTATTCATAAAGAAGGATTTGGTATTGTTACTGTTTCTTTCATTATTCTATTGGGGTTAAACATCCTGGTTGATTTTCTGGCAGGAACCCATTCATGGATTGGCGTTGTGTTTGGACTTGCTTCTGTTGGCTTTTGGTTTTTTATCCTGTGGTTTTTCAGGAGTCCTAAAAGGGTTGTCGTTCCGGATGATAATAAGATTATTTGCCCTGCGGATGGAAAAATTGTTGTCATAGAGGAAACATTCGAAAAAGAATATTTTAATGACCGCCGCATACAGATTTCTATTTTTATGTCGCCGTTGAATGTTCATGAAAATAGGTATCCTGTGAGTGGTGAGGTTGTTTATTATAAATATCATGAAGGGGATTACCTGGTAGCATGGCATCCTAAGTCATCGACTCATAATGAAAGGACGACTATTGTTTTGAAGGCAGCTAACGGAATTGATTTGCTAATTAGGCAGATTGCCGGAGCTGTTGCCCGCAGAGTTGTTTGTTACAGTCAGGTTAATAACTCTGTTGTTCAGGGACAAACTTTGGGTTTTATTAAATTTGGATCGCGTGTAGATGTGTTTCTTCCATTGAATGCGAAGGTCGATGTTGAATTGAATCAGAAAGTCACAGCCAATAAAACAGTGATAGCACATTGGGAATAATTATCAACTAAATCGCTAAATATGAAAAAGATTCTTTCTTTATTAACCTTGACTATTTTTTTAGCAGCAATTACTTATCCGATGGTTGCTCAGGACCCTCCGAAGGATAAGCAGAAAACAGAAACTAAAAAGGATTGCCCACAAAAATGCAATAAAATGTGTGCTAATTCAGACTCTACAAAATGTGCCAAGCTTCAGAAAGCGGGCTGTTGTAAAGATGAAAAAAAGCCTTGTAGCAAAAAATAGTAATACAAATAAAAGGCCCTGATCAGGGCTTTTTTTAATTAATTTGGTTTTGAAATTATAGATAATAACATAAGCAATTTTATTTCTGTATGAAAGACAATACAATTCTTGATGTCACGAATGATGTTAAATGGATAGGGATACTTGATTTCGATATCGTGACTTTCGACGTTGTGATGCAGACCAAATACGGTACCACGTACAATTCATATTTCATTAACGCCGAAAAGAAGGCAATTATTGAAACGGCAAAGGAAAAATTTTCCGGTGTCTATCTAGATAAAATTCGTAAAGTAACTGATCCTTCCGAGATTCAATATATCATTTTAAATCATACAGAACCGGACCATTCCGGTGCCTTAAAGCATCTTCTTGAGATTGCTCCTGATGCAACTGTTGTTGGTAGCGGGCAGGCATTGAATTACCTTCAGGATATTATGGGGAAATCATTCAAATCGTTAAAAGTGAAGGATGGAGATACCCTGGATCTTGGAAATAAAACTCTTCGGTTTATTGGTGCTCCAAATCTGCATTGGCCGGATACCATTTATACGTATCTTGAAGAGGATAAATTATTGTTCACCTGCGATTCGTTCGGTGCCCATTTCTGTAATGAGGCTATGTTTGACGATTTGGTAGGAGATTACGACGATGCATTCAAATACTATTTTGACGTCATCCTGAAGCCTTTCAGCAAATTTATGGTAAAAGCCATAGAGAAAATCCGGGCTCTTGAAATCAACACGATATGTACGGGACATGGTCCTATTTTGCGAACTACCTGGAAAACAGCTATTGATAAGAGCGAGTCTTTGGCCAGGGAATTCCTGGAAATGAATGAAGATAAAGAAAGAAACGTCCTGATTACTTATGTTTCAGCGTATGGATTTACCGGTGAGATGGCTGAAAGGATCAAGGAGGGTGTTTGCGCTGCGGGTGATTTTGAGGTTGAGGTTGTTGATGTTGAAAATATATTATTAGGCGATCTTGATGCGAAGATGGCTCATTCCAACGCTGTTATTATTGGTTCACCTACCATTAACCAGAATACGCTTTTGCCAATCTATCGTTTATTTTCCATTATAAATCCGATACGCGACCGCGGTAAGTTTGCTACTGCATTTGGATCGTATGGTTGGAGCGGAGAAGCTGTTAAAATTATAGAGGCTAATCTGCGGGTGCTGAAGTTAAATGTTGTTCAGGAAGGTTTGGCCACTAAGTTTTATCCGCATAATGAGGTTGCTTCCGAATACGTTTCATTTGGAAAAAGATTCGGCGAACAACTCTTGCAGAGTAAGCAACAAGGTCCTATTGAATGATCGGATTGAGTTATGCGAGACCCGTGTTAAATTCAAGAACAACCCTGTGACACTCGTGAATTAACACCGGACATCAATGAAAAGATACCGGACATTCGTGAAAAGACATCTGACATTCGTGAAAAGATACCGGACATCAATGAAAAGACACCGGACATTCGTGAAAAGATATCTGACATTAATGAATTGACATGTGACATCCATGAACACGTATTCGATAATTAAACGTAGTTGTGTGACAATAAATAACTTACATGCGACATGAAAGGGTTGTCATGTCACAAATCTCAAGAGAGAAAATCATAAATTAACACGGAAATGTCTTTCTCAGTTCGTGATAGCTGTTGTAATAAACTTTGTGGGGGCCACCGTTCGTGGCTTTGATGCGATTCTGCTTTTAAATGTGTTAATCCCGGGTTGTCAAGGCTTTTATTTTTTTAAAAAAATTATACGGTTACGTGAATAATGAATGAAAGAGCTAATTATCTTTGCGCGGATTTTTTACCTGACTTTTTGGAATATTTATTGATTATCAGGACTGAATGAAAGCACATCATGCCGGCAATGGAATAAGCCGGTTAACGCTGACGGGAGTTATAATAACCTTAGGGATTATTTACGGTGATATCGGAACATCTCCATTGTATGTTGTGAAAGCGATTCTGTCAGGTGTGCATACAGTGCGGCCTGATGTTATTTTCGGTGCGATATCTTGTGTTATATGGACACTTACCCTTCAAACCACAGTTAAATATATCGTTATAACTTTACGGGCTGATAATAAAGGTGAAGGAGGTATTTTTGCATTATTCGCATTGATACGCCGGCGCAGATCGTGGGCCTACATTTTTGCAATATTAGGAGGAAGCACCTTATTGGCTGATGGAATTATTACACCTTCCATTACAGTTACTTCTGCCATCGAAGGGTTACAAATGATTAATCAGAAGATTCCTGTTCTGATTATTGTTTTTTTCATTCTCACTTTCCTTTTTGTGATTCAGCAATTTGGGACGAAATTTCTTGGTAAATCTTTCGGCCCCATCATGTTTTTATGGTTTTTAATGTTGGGAATCTTGGGGATTTCCGGCATAATGCAATATCCCGATATATTACGGGCATTTAATCCTATTTATGGTTATCGTTTGTTGACCCAATACCCGGGGGGATTCCTTTTATTAGGAGCAGTCTTTTTGGCCACTACCGGAGCTGAGGCTTTGTACTCGGATATAGGACATTGTGGTCTTAAAAATATCAGAGTTTCCTGGGTATATGTGAAAGCCATGCTGATATTGAATTATTTAGGCCAGGGGGCATGGGCAATAACTCATGCTTCTATCGCCAAGACGGATGTGAATCCGTTTTATATGCTGATGCCATCGTGGTTTTTGGTAACAGGAATTATTATTGCTACCGCGGCAGCCGTAATTGCGAGTCAGGCTTTGATAAGCGGTTCATTCACGCTTATTACGGAAGCCATATCTTTGAATTTTTGGCCTAAATTGAAAATAGGTTATCCTACCGATATCAAAGGGCAGGTATATGTTCCAAAGATTAACTGGTTTTTGTGGGTTGCCTGTATGTTTGTTGTGTGGTATTTCAAGGAATCGTCCCGAATGGAGGCAGCCTATGGGTTGTCAATTACCATTACAATGATTATGACAACTACCTTGCTCATTATTTATTTGAATCACAGGGCTTCCATGCCATTTATTGCACTCTTTGGAATGGTTTTTTTCTTTATTGAAGGTTCCTTTCTTGTGGCAAACTTACATAAATTCAGCAACGGTGGTTATGTAACTATTTTAATAGCAGGTCTTTTTAGCGTTATCATGTACAACTGGTATAATGGTCGCAAGCTTAAGAACAGTTATATGGTCTTCGTTAAACTCACCGATTATCTTGATATTCTTAAATCGTTAAGTTCCGATCAATCGGTTCCGAAATATGCTACAAACCTTGTTTACGTTACGAAAGCAAACAAGAAGACTGAAATAGAATCAAAAATTATTTATTCAATTATTAATAAGCAGCCGAAACGAGCCGATGTTTATTGGTTTTTGCACGTTGATGTAATGGACGCGCCGGATACGTTTGAATACGAAGTAACTCATTTTATCCCGGGCAGAGTTATGAAGGTAGATTTCAGGCTCGGCTTTAAAGTAGAGCCTCGTATAAGTCAATATTTCAGGCAAATATTGGAAGATTTGGTGGAAAAGGGAGAGGTGGATATTCTTTCGAGATACGAATCATTGCGTAACCATCATGTGAATGGTGATTTTCAATATGTCCTGATTGACAGGGTAGCAACTTATGATGCCGATTTTACCTTTCATCAGAAGTTGGTTATTAACTTATACAATCTTATTAAACGACTTGCCATTCCTGAAGAAAAGGCACTTAACCTTGATACCAGTAATGTTTTAGTTGAAAAGGTACCTCTGCTTGCCGATCAGAGGGCAAAGCGCAAGATTACCAGAATCTTTGCCGAATAGGTGGAAAAATTCATTTATTTTCTTTCGTAGGTTACAAAGGTGTAATCATACTTGTTTTTCTCATCTGCTTTGTGATTTTCCGATGCGATAATTTTCCAAACCGAAGGATCAATTTCCGGAAAAAAAGTGTCTGCTTCAAATTTAGCATGAACCCAAGTAATGTATAGTTTTTGGGCAATCGTAAAGAATTGTCTGTAAACCGATCCCCCTCCAATAATAAAATTTTCCTCGTTGGAATTGCACAGGTTTATAATATCCTCAATTGAATAAGCCATTTGGCAACCTTCTATCTGTTCACCGGGTATATCGGTTAATACAATATTCTTTCGGCCAGATAACGGTCTCTTGGGCAACGAATAAAACGTTTTTTTGCCCATAATCACAGGATGACCTTCCGTAATTCGTTTAAATCTTTTGAGATCTTCAGATAGATGCCAGAGCAATTGATTATCTTTTCCGATAGCATAATTATCTGCTATGGCAACAATAATAGATATGGGCTTCATAGTAAAAAAGTTCAGTAATAATGTTATACAGATATTTCTCCTTTGATGTGAGGATGCGGATCGTAGTTTTCGATGGCAAAATCCTCGTATTTAAAGTCGAAGATGGATTTTACCATCGGATTCATCTTTAGTTTCGGTAAGGGCCTGGGGTCGCGCGTTAATTGGAGCATTACCTGTTCCACATGGTTTAAATATATGTGAGCATCTCCAAGGGTATGAACTAATTCACCCGGCTGCAAATCCGTTGCTTGTGCGAACATGTGAAGAAGGAAAGCATACGAGGCAATATTGAAGGGAACACCCAGGAAAATATCGGCACTACGTTGGTACATCTGGCAGGAGAGTTTCCCTTCGGCAACATAAAATTGAAACAGGATATGACATGGTGGCAGTGCCATCTTATTGAGTTCTCCCACATTCCACGCACTTACCATATGACGTCGGGAATCCGGGTTATGTTTGATAGAGGATATGACCTCATTAATTTGATCAATATATTGTCCGTCAGTTGTAGGCCATGATCTCCACTGATATCCGTAAATGGGGCCAAGATTTCCGTTTACATCAGCCCATTCATTCCAGATACTGACTCCATGGTCGTTGAGATATTTTACATTGGTGCCTCCCTGAAGAAACCAGAGGAGTTCGTATAGGATTGATTTTGTATGCAATTTTTTAGTAGTAAGTAGCGGAAAACCTTCTGACAAGTCAAACCGCATTTGATAACC
>DATBXH010001199.1:0-5908 GCA_036514375.1 Bacteroidales bacterium
GGGTGATATTAACCGAAGGATTAATCGAACAAAAAATAATTGAACGGAATACAACCGGTTATAGTGTGACAGAGAAGGGATATAGCTTTTTTTCAGAACTTGAAATAAATATAAACGAACTGAAAAAATATCGCAGAGCCTTTGCCAAACCATGCCTTGATTGGAGTGAAAGGAAACACCATCTTGCAGGTTCACTCGGTGCAGCACTTCTCGATAAAATGTTATTGTTAGACTATTTTCGCAGGGTAAAAAATTCAAGGGCTCTGGTCATTACTTCAAAAGGACAGCAACAATTGTACAACAGGTTTAAAGTTTCAGTGTAAATACAATACTTCTTATGTTGTCTGAGAACAAAGGCAGCCAACATACAGTCAATTATTTCAATTCTTGCATTAGCAAATTATATTATTGATAAAAACCCGACAATAAAGCATATTTATTGCTAGTGGTCCCTTTCACCTTACAGGTGCTAATGCTTGGAATGGGTAATCCCGGTTAGCAGTAGAATTAGCTTTAATTTAAAATGCTATTACATTAATCGGGATAAATTGATTACATTAAATATGAATTAGATTTGCTATAAAAACAATCCTTAAATTAAAAGACTATGATTAACATGGGGTCACAAGAAGGTTTTCTTATCATGCTTTATGCTTTTCTTCCTGTAATATTTTGTATACTTATCCTTGCCGGAGTTTGTATATTTCTATTCATGGTGCGCAAGAGTAATAGAATAAAGAAGGAGCAGAACGAACTGCTAAGAGAACTGATTAAAGTATTGGATAAAAAGCAGTAAATAAGAATGGTATCTGCTTATCTTTTATGTTGCAGCATAAACGATATGTAGATTTGAACTCCTTAAATGGGATAAGGGCGCTGGGCGCATGTTCGGTTATTAAATGCCAGCTAATACACTCATTGTGAAAAGGGATCGCTTTTGAAGAGATTTTATTAACTTTGTCACAACGACTTTGAAAATGAATAGGATTGTTTTAGATAAGATTGATGAATTAAAACGACTGTGTAGTATTTATGGTGTTAAATCAATGTATGTATTTGGTTCGGTATGTACAGATAAATTTAACGACAATAGTGATATAGATATACTGATTTCATTTGATAACTTATCGATTGATCAATACACTGATAATTATTTTGATTTGCATTATAAACTGCAAGATTTATTTGGCCGTAAAGTAGATTTGTTAACCGAAAGATCGCTCTCCAATCCATATTTTATTAAAAGTGTAGAGCAAACCAAGCAATTGATTTATGCAGCTTGAGATTCAGAAATATTTATTTGATATCAGGGAATCGATAGATTCTATTAATGACTATTTAGGAGATATACGCGATTTTAAAATATATCAAAATAACAAGTTACTTCGTCGTGGAATCGAAAGAGAACTTGAGATAATTGGAGAGGCTGCAAATAGGATTTTAAAAATAAACCCGGAAATAAAGATTGACAATGCCAGAAAAATTGTTGACTTACGAAATTGGGTTATTCATGGATATGATAAGATTGATGATGTGATAATTTGGGGTATTGTATCAAGACAGTTACCTCTTTTAAAAAATCAAGTAGAAGAATTATTAAATAAAGCCGGCAATAATACTTTATAGATTTTATTGGGGAACAAATGCCCAATTGAATGGTATAACTACTTTTCTAAAGTTTTTGTATTTTGATAGCGAGTTGCCTTGGGGCTTTCCAAGAAAACATATATATAATGTTAGTATCATTTGAGAAAAAGACCTCCATTGGAAAATATCTTGGCGAATCAACGGATATCAATCATTGTGTGCTATATGCTTCTTATTATTTTTGGGTTGTTTTTAATCAGTTCATTCTGAAATGCAGCATGAAATAAAAAAATATCCTGTTCGGCATCCTTTACTGAAGAAGTATATCAAATTCTTCTGGGAGATTCATGCTGAACAAATGCAACTAAACCACAAGATCATTCCTCAGCGGAACATCAATCTGAAATTCAATTTGAGCGAAACTCCTCATTATGTATGTTTCGATGGTCGGGAACAGTTGCTCGAAGATGTATATTTTTCTGGCTTACAGGATCATTTCCGGAATGCCTATCTGAAATTTAACAGTATGGCGCGTATGCTTGGGATTTGTTTTTATCCAGAAGGTTTTTATCCCTTTTTGAAAATTCCTGTTTCCGAATTTAAAAATCAGGTGCTGGGAGCCGGTGAGGTTGGGTTTAAGCTGGCAAATACTATGAACGAACGATTAAAGGGAGCTCCCGATGTTACTTCCGGATTGGCTATTCTTGAAAACGAGCTGGTCGTTTTGCTGAATCATGGTAACCATACTCCTGAAAACTTCCGGCAACTGTTTAATATACTTAAACAAAGCGATAATCCGTTACAGATAGCTGAATTTTGCCGGCAGAACAATATCGGTGTGCGTCAGTTAGAACGCATGTATAACAAATATGTGGGTGTATCGGCCAAGACATATGTTACGCTGAGTCGTTTTTTGAACAGTTTAAATCAGCTTCTTTATCGCGATTATTCCAAACTATCCGACATCGCTTATGGCAATGGTTATTTCGATCAGATGCATTTCATTAAGGATTTCAAACGTTTTGCTGGAAATACACCCCGAAGCTTTGTTGATCAAAACGATTCCATGCTGCAAATAGGAAAATTGACTTAGGTGTCGTTTTCTTACTATTTCTTCCATGTATCACCACCTACTTTTGCCTTCATAAATTTCAAAATCAGATAAATTATGAAGGAAACAATGATTACAGAGCTTGTAAAATTTAAGGTATTGGAAGCAATCACTGAAGAGCAGCTACTGTCAAAGGCTGGTATCTTACATGATTTCCAGAAAAAGCAAGATGGTTATATGGATGGTGAACTGGTAAAAAATGTTGGAGAAAATGAATGGTGCTTAATTTACCATTACGAAAGCCAGGAAAAGGTGAAAGCCATTGGTGAAAGAATGCGCAACAGTAAAGTGTTTGATGAGTTTATGCCTCTTACAGTACCCGGAAGCGTTAGTGTGACTCTTTATCACCAGTTAAAAAAATGGTAGATTCCTGTTTTAACATGAGTTTGACATAAATTTGAGTTATATTTCACGCCATTAGTGTCCGGGATAAAGTTATTCTTCGGGGCTAAAGCCCAGAAGTAAATCTGGGCTTTGAATAACCCCAGCCTTAAGGCTGGGGTTGCAAGATGTAACACGCTGAAGGACTCTAGTCCTGATACTTTTTATGAATGTTAGCGAATAAAAAGTGACATAATTAATTCTTAGCAAAAAGTGGTCTTAAAATAGGCTTGAACAGATGAAAATATTTATTGTAGGTTCCGGGAAATTGGCAAATGCCCTGTTAACTTCCGGTTTATCGTTTCCATCCTGTGAAATCACTAAATGGGAAACAGCATACCAAAGTTTAAATGAAAAGGCCATCGTAGCGCACGCCGGTTCAGGACGACAACTTGAAGAATGTTTCGGATTCTGTTCAAAAACAAAGTCCGTATTTATTGAACTTTCCACCGGGTTAGAGACGGAAAAAACGGAACCTGATTTTCCGCTGATTATTTGTCCCAACACCTCCATTTTAGTATTAAAAACACTGCAAATGATGAATACAAACAGCAGGTATTTTGAAAACTACGATATCTCCATCACCGAATCACATCAGTCAACTAAAAAAACAGAACCCGGAACAGCATATGCCTTTGCGAAGGCATTAAAATTTCCACTCGACAGAATCGTATCGGTAAGAGACCCGGAGATTCAACAAAATCAGATCAGGATACCCCAAGACTATTTAAATAAACATGCCTATCATAAAATAGTCATTAAAGATGGAGATGATGAAATAGCGATAGAGACAAAAGTCCTGGGGCACAAATCGTATGCAAATGGCGTTAAAAAAATAATTGAAGCGATTTTGAAATATGATCTGGAAAATAAAAAATATACGGTTTTGGACTTCATAAATAAGAATATGCTTTAATCCCGGATCCCACCATAGAAAAATATAATTACACCATGCCAGGAGATTATCCATTGTAACTGAACGGATCATCCAAACGTCTAATGCGATAGAAAGTGTTTCCGCATTCAAAACATAACCACTAACACCGAATAGCTATGAGTAAATTTATAAGTTTAATCCTTTCGCTGAGCATCGTTTCATTTGGTATTAATAATCAGGGAACCGTAAATAAAGAGAGCTCCGGAGGAAATACACAGCTGGGTTTAAAGCAAATTATAGAGGCCTGTGCCACGGCCTTTAAAGAAAAGATCGACTCGTCTTATCGCGAAAAGGTTTGTATTAGTCTGGAAGACGGAAGCGAAAAATATACCCTGATAGTTGGTCCGAACAAACAAATTACCGTTTATGAAGGTAACGATTCGACGGCTAGTATCTATTATAAAGCAAAGGCGGATTTGTATAATAAGTTTTATTATGGCGAAATGGCTCCGGCAACAGCCGTTGTGCAGGCCAGAAGCTCCGACCCAATACCTTTGAATTATTCTTTTGGAAAGCATGTCAGTTTTAATGCGGATTTCCTAAACCGGTTTCTGTTTTTTACCCAGCATTTCTTTAATCGGGATATCCACGATAAACTGATATTGAGAGAAGAATCATCCCGCTTGGTACATGGCGGATATGGAATCCCCATATTTTATCAAAAAGATAATGAGATTGGAGTTCGAAGTGCGTGGTATCAAATAAATAAAGGTCAGTGTGTAAACGAAGGCGGAAATTCAAATCCATTCCCTCAGTACATCATTATCATTGGCGGCACTGCAAAAGCGATCATCGGGAGCGACACTCTGGTCATTCGTAAGGGAGAAGCTTATTTCATAGCCCCAAATCAGCGACATACTTTCTGGAATGTGAATGAAGAGCCTTGCCAGGCTATTTGGATTGCGTGGGGTAAAGGAGCATAACAATTCTTTTCATAACTTTTCCAAAACACTGTCAGGACGAACCTAATTGTTGTCTTTTTGAAATAAGACTTTAAAAGAACAGTTGTCGAAAGCAAATATAGGTGGGCCGGGAAAAAGTGATAAATTTGATGTGAATATGCAGAATAATAAAATAGCAATTCATATGATGAACATTTACAAGAGCCTGGGTTTTCTGTTTTTTCTATTTGTTACCAATTTTGGGCATGCACAACAACCTGTTCGATTAACAGATCAGGACGAATATGTTATCCTATCGAATGAATATATTCAGGCTACTATCGATAAGCGGAGGGCTTTGATCTCGTCCTTAAAGTATAAGGGATTGGAATTAATCGGTAAGCAACATGTGAATTGGGATATGGTAGGGAGCGACGACGATGTAAGCAAGATAAATAGGTTCCCGAAAAAAGTTAATTATTCCATACGGATAAACCCGGTTGATAATCATGGAGAACGGGCAGAGATTTCGTTTAAATATACCTACGACGGAGCCAGTGTTTCCGTACCTCTGGATATTGATATACGGTTTGCACTGGGTAAGGAGGATAAGGGAATTTACCTTTCGGCTTTTTTCAGTCATAGTTCCGGGTATCCTGCATTTGCACTCGGGCAGGGGAGGATGGTTATTGAATTAAATCCTGCTGTTTTTGATTTTTATACAGTCGATGCCAACAGAAGACGTAAGATGGCTACAGCGTATGATGTTGAAAATGGCATCAGACGGAATGTGAAGGAGGCTGTTTTATTAACTACCGGGATTCGAAAGGGAGAAGTAGAACATAAGTACGATTATTCCGCTATGCTGGCACAAACTCCAACGTGGGGTTGGACTAGCACAGAGAAACATGTCGGGGTTTGGATGATTAATGCAAGTGCGGAATACATAAACGGGGGCCCAACCCAGGTAGGTAATACCGGTCATGTGGAGGACGTATTACTGAACCATTG
>DATBXH010001200.1:0-5541 GCA_036514375.1 Bacteroidales bacterium
TGTAAAATTGATAAAAGCAGCTTTACTGGAAACAGATGCTTCAGGAGCCTCATCCAAATATTTTTTACATGAGTCCAGCCCAATTGCTAACAAAAAGACTAAAACTCCTCCCATGATATTGATATACTTTTTCATATTCTAGTTTTAAAAAGTCACATTAAAACCTAAATTAACCCGCTTCACCATAGGATATGCGGTATTGTTCCCTGTCCCGGTATCTACTTCCCGGTCGTCAGGCAACTTAGTCCATAAGAACAGATTATTTCCGTTCAGATAAATGCGAAGTGATTGTATCCTGACCTTCTTTAACCAGGACTGATCAACAAAATTATAAGCGATTTCTACGTTTTTTAAACGAAGGTACGCTCCGTCATACACATAAAGACTCGATCCTGAATAATAATCCATTTTCGAGGCCCATCTTGGCAATGGCGCATCCGCATTGGTATTATCTTTCGACCAATAGGAACCTTGCTGGTACACATTATCCAACGATCCCCCAAAACTCTGTAGTACAAGAGTACGGTTGCAATTAGTAACGCCATAGAATTGAGCGAACATGCTAAGATTTTTCCATTCAAAACCGATGGTCGTATTGAAGGTGTTTTGAGGCGTTTCGGAATACTTGTAAGGTACCTGATCTTTATTGTCGATAACCCCGTCGCCGTTATAGTCTGTGATGTTAAGATTACCGGGCAACTTATCTCCATCATTTGTAGTCAACTGTGTACTTCCATAAACCTGATCCCAAGTATTATAGTATCCATTGGTTACGTATGAATAATTCTGGTTTATCTGTTTCCCCGCCTTTTTCTGATAATCATCCAACAGCTGAGCATCATCGGCTTCAACGATTTTGTTTACGGCATGTGTCATGCTAAAATCTCCCCACACGCGAAAATCTTTACCCAGCTTTTTATTTGCACGAATGGTTAACTCGTATCCGTGAGCCTTAACCTTTCCTAAATTGGCTGCCGGAGGAGTGGCACCATAGTAAGAAGGTACCGCCTGGCCAGATCCTGCCAAAAGAATATCGGTTCGATAGTCACTAAAGAAATCCACACTACCAGTAAATAAGTCTTTCAGGAAACTATAATCAACTCCTATATTTTTCTTTGTTACTTTTTCCCATTGAAGATTTTCATTGCCTGTAAATTTTACATACCAGTTAGTATATGGGCTGGAACCACCGGTAGTTGACAACGAAGCATTTCCGCCATATCCCCATTGTGTCAAATAAAGCCAGCGACTATACCCTGATATATTGTCGCTTCCCACTTGTCCCCACGAAGCACGTATTTTCAAGGAATTCACAAATGTGATTCCTTTCATGAAATTTTCTTCCGTAAGCATCCACCCCAATGCAAAGGAGGGAAAGAATGCAAAACGATTCGCAGTGCTGAACCTTTCAGATCCGTTGTACGCTCCATTGACTTCGGCAAAATATTTGGAGGCATAATTATACGTGGCCCGGCCAACCCAGTCTTCACGTAAATATGGAAAATCGCTGCCTGTCGCCCAATTCTCGCGACTGACCAAACCCATCGCTGTCACATCGTGTTTGCCGAATTTTTTGGCATAATTCAACTGCACCTGATAAAATAGTTTATGAAATGTAGATGCATTGATTGTAGTATCGCCATCTGTAGTCCAACGGGGCGCTATCCAATCAAATTGGTTTGTGCCAAAATAATTGCTATAAGTTACTTCACCAGTAACCGGATCGATATATTTTTGCTGGACACTCCCATTATCTTTAACACCGCCAACAGATACAAACGTATTGTCATAAGAAAGCGTGCCCTTTGCAGACAGTCCTTTCAGGATCATGCTCAAATCCTGCTTCAAAGTATAGTCTGTGTTGATTTGTTTTGTAGTCGTTTTCCTGACACCATTGTTTGACAACGTTAGCACTGAATTGATAGTCCCTACGGTATTTGGAGGATAATATCCATATGAACCGTCAGAATATTTAGCATAGTAAACATCAGGTGGATTACTGTAAATACTTTGCCAGATTCGGTATTCCCATGGATCCTGATTGTATGCATCCTGCTTTATCCCGTAAGAACCGGCTAAGTTAACCGACAATTGAGTGGTTTTTGTTAAATTAAAATCCAAATTACTGCGAACATTCAGTCGTTTAAAACCATATCCGGGTTTATAACCTTTACCATTATCATAACTCTTTATGATATCGGTTTGGTTAAGAAGATCCACCGAAGTAAAGTATTTTACATCAGCTGTACCTCCTGATATATTCAAGCTGGCATTTTGGTCCGTAGTCGCCTTCTTAACAATTTCATTCTCCCAATCGACATTTGGATATCGTTCAGCCTCTGCCTGACTGGTGGGATTACGATATTTATCTAATTCCTGATACGGAGTGTATTGATCCCAAGAACCAGTAGATATACCAAGTTCGCGTTCTATTGCCAAATCGCGGATACGCAGCGCATCATACGAATCATATTTGGATGCTAACTTAGAAGGCATCTTCACCGTGTTATTGACCGTAACACGAATATCTGCTTTTCCTTCCTTACCCCGTTTGGTTGTAATCAGGATAACGCCATTGGCACCTTTTACTCCGAATACTGCTGTTGCGGATGCGTCTTTTAAAACGGAAATACTTTCAACAGAACTGATATCCACCGTACTTATCGGACGTTCGATACCATCCACCAAAATTAAGGGGTCAGTGCTATTCCATGTGCTCAAACCTCGTATGTAAATTTTCGGATCCTCAGCACCTGGCGTGCCTTGCGACGATATGGTGATTACGCCTGGTAAATTTCCTGTTAAAGCCTCGCCTATGCTCGAAACGCCGCCGGACCTTTCAAGTACTTTACCTGTTGTTTGGGTTATAGATCCTACAACACTCTCTTTTTTTTGTTGTCCGTAACCTACCACAACAACATCTTCCAATTCGGTTACACTGCTTTTTAAAGCAACCTTCAAATAATCCTTATCAGTAATATCGGCTTCTTGTTTTTCCATACCTATGAAGGAAACCACCAAAACCTGTTTTCCTGAAGGAATACTTAAAGAAAATTCACCGTTTGCATTTGTAACAGTCCCTACCGATGGATTATCTTTAAGTACTATGGTTGCTCCGATGACCGGAGCTTGTTGCTCATCCAAAACCAGTCCCTTGACGGTACGGTTATTTTGCGCAAATAATGAAGTACTGCAAAGAATGATTGATAATAACAATAATCTTGTCAACAACCATTTCCTTCGATCTCCTGGCAAGGAAACTGCCCGATACGAATTTTTCATTTTTTTTTCCATTATTAATACGTATTAAACTGAATTTAAATTATTCTATATTTCATTATTCCTTTAGTATTATTAAGATTTACTTAATAGAAATTTTTTTTGGGGATACCCCTCATTTCATAAATCCGTTCACTTGGAAATAAGTTTAAGTGTTGTAGTTAATCCCGTTCATAATTTTAAGTTTTTTAAAAGTTAATAATTCTGTCATGAATAGTGTGAATACTTTCTCACTCGGATATTCCGGTTTCAATGCTAAAACCAAATTAGTTTGCGGTTGCATAAATAGTATGCGCCAATGTTTTGGAACAGTATTACTGGCATTCCTTCCCATATTCCTTAATAAAAATTGAAACTCATACCAATAGTTAAGACTTCCTGTCTTATGGAGTTGGTACCAATAGGGATGTCTTCCTATCGACAAAATTGAAATTGAAATACTTCAGGGAAATAGACCCCACATTTTCAGTTAATGAATGCGGGTTTGCTGCTGACGGCCTCAAGGTTGTCCAAAAGTTGCTAAATGTTACTCCAGGCTTGCTTATGCCATGTTCCTAATCAAAAATCACCGGAATTAATTTATCAACTCGATCCTTATTAGGAAAACCGCCCTCACACCATCGATACCAAAAAAGTCTTAATTTTCAATTATCTGGTCGGACCTGGTTCATCAAAAAAACCGCTGCGAAGAAGAAAAATTCACTCATTAGTAGTAATAAAGATGTTCTTTTCATAGTGTTGTTTTTAGTTAAAAAGTTAGTAGAATTATAAAAGTCTTCAGCTTTTTAATAATGCTGATGGTGCAGCAAAAGTATTTACACGATAACTTTCCCACTTATTATCACGTAACAAAAAATGGTAAGAGCGTAACAAGCATTTTGTTTTGCTATAAATCAATACATTAGAAATTGAATTTGGAATACAAATCGAGTCATAACATCAATGGAAAGGTCGAAACGACGATGATCATTTACTCAGATTTTTGGAAACTTTATTGTAATACCATAATGATGGGTAACACTATTCAAGGTTTGTTTATGGCGAAGAAGGTCCGATGCGCTACGAAGAGGGTCCGGGGTCCGGAAAAGAAAATCCAACGACTTTAGAAGATGGTCTCAAGGATTACGATGAAAGGAAAAAGGATGGCGTAGACGTTATCATGTTTGGCGAAGTGGTAACTATAATCAGCGAACAGATGCAAAGGTTTTGCGAAAAGTTATAAAGAAACGGCGATGAAGGGAATAAGGTTAAATAAGACCCAGACATTGATGACTTAGCAGGGAATAAAGTTCAATTTTTTGGTTCTGAGAGGGATCAGGTGATCTTTCCATTTTATTTATTTCCGATTAGCTCTAACAAACTGGCTAGGTGTTTGATTAAACTGCCGGATAAAACATTTAGTAAAATTCGAGGGTTCTGTATAGCCAACCGATAATGCAATTTCGGCAATTTGCATTTCTGTGGAAAGAAGCATTTGAGCAGCTCTATTTAACCGTATCGTCCGGATATAATTATAAACTGTTTGGTTGGTCAGTGCAGCGACCTTACGATAAAGCTGCATCTTACTCATGAACATATTCGATGCCAGCATTACAGGATCAAATTCCGGGTTATCTATATTTTTTTCAACTACTTGAGCTAGTTTCTCTAAAAATTTTGAATCAACACTATTCATTGATACAGTATTGGGTTCAAAATTGTTCTCTTTTCCAAAAAGGATACGTAATTTACGCCGCTGGTCAATCAGGTTTTTAATTCTCGAAAGCAACAAGGTTGTATGGAAAGGCTTGGTAATATAATCATCAGCCCCTGTTTCATAACTACTGAGTTTTACGTCCTCGGAATGTCTGGCAGTTAAAAGGATAATGGGTATATGACTCGTGCGTTCATCATTTTTAAGTCGCTGGCATAATTCAACACCGTCCATTTTTTCCATCATGATGTCACTGATGATTAAATCCGGTACTTTTTAAATAGCCTGATCCAAGCCTTCCTTTCCATTAACGGCCTCAATGACACGATAGTTATCTTGCAATTCATTCTTGAGAAATGATCTCAGATCCGAGTTGTCCTCAACAATTAAAATCAAAGGTTTTGAAACGGTTTTGTTTACCTTTCCATCATTTTCCGTTTTTGAAATCTCATCTACTACGGTGTTAATAATCTCTATAGAATTAATCTTGTTACTCACCTCTTTTTCCTCCAAAGGATTCTTTTCGTAAACAGGTAAATAAACAGAGAAAGTTGTTCCTTTGTCAACCT
>DATBXH010001201.1:0-3656 GCA_036514375.1 Bacteroidales bacterium
AACATGGAATTCACTGGCCATTGCGGGTAAAGATGGAGAGTACAGGTCAACGGCTACTCCGGATAAAGGGGCAATAGCAAAAGCTAAAATAGTGGCAAACCCTTTATGATTTTCTTGAATTGTTTTCATGAACAATTGCGTTTATAACAATTAATTAAACAAAATAAGGTACAGTGTGCGGGGTTATAAGAATTAATTCATTGAAAGGAAATTTATACTTCAACAGCTGAAATTTAACCTCACAATTATTCAGCCTGAGTTCATAAATTCCTTTAATTACCTATCCTCAGTTTATAAAGTGAAATGGACATAAATTTTGTACGCATATCAAATCTCCCTCCTTCCGGAGAAAGAGCTTTGGCGAGGATATAAAAATATATGCTTTAACAGGTTAAAAAGTTTTAACTATAACTCTTACTGCAAACAGCTTTCAAAATTTATTTCTTTTAATTATAAAACCATTCTCTACTTTATTTAGCCCTACCTTGGGATAATATTCCATTGCTGACGGAGCGGATAGCAACAATAGCATAGTCTCATCCCCTATCTTTTGTTTTGTTAATTCAATGAGTTTTTTCCCAATTCCTTGTTTTTGATAAGGTTTAGATACAGCTAAGTCCGACAAATAGCAACAATAACAGTAATCAGTTAATGACCTCGATATGCCAACAAGTTCGTTACCATCCCATGCGGTTACAATCAAATTAGAATTATCGTACATCTTTTTTATCCTGGACTTATCTGCTATAGGCCTGTTAATTCCTGAACTCCTATAAACGTTAATTATTTGGTCTATAGTTGGAGTAATATCGAATCTGAAAGAAATACTCATCAGTTTATATTTATTATGTTATACAATCTCAACTTCCTTAGGTGCCACAAAAAATAAAGTACAACCAGTTTCTGATTTTACTGCTTACCCTATAATCCTAAACGACCAGCCACCGTCGATAAAAAATTAAATGCAGTTGCCAACCTCAACAATGAAACCGCCATTTTGTTATTTTTTTCATTCTATGAAGACCAGATATTTTTTATCCCAATTCTCGCATCAGCAGATTAAAGTAAAGGTAAAGACCTATAATAATGCATATTCATTGTTAATAGTCCTTTTCACCATACAAATGCTAATGCTAACAACCTTATTACCTTATTTTTAATGATTTATTATATCGAGCTGACGTTAAATTATTAAAGTAACGTTTACGTGAATCGGAGAGAGCATTTAAAAGAAAATCCGGTTTAAAGACTTGTATTTCCCAAACCGGTTCTTACGGTAAAAAAGGACTCAGCTTATTGTTGCTTGTCCTGTCTGGTTTCTCAAATTCTTTCCAATGCCGGGATCTTTTACTGATTCCTTTTTTATTAGCCACGAATGCACAAATGAATTTATTCGTGTATTCGTGGTTATGTCTTTAATCTTACGATGTGCCTTCTTTGAAACATTTAAGCACGATCATTATTGTTGCTTTTTATCATCAAAAATTATCCATTTTTCTAATTGGAATCAGATCGCGCAACTTATGATCGCGAAGAAACAAGCCGGCCCAGACCAATATTCCGAAAATTACCGGAAAGATATACGGATGTCCGGGAGTAGCAGCACGAAGCATGACAGCAACGGCTCCCCCCAAATATCCTGTTAAGAGAATGGCTCCCAAAATAGCAGTACGCGGAATGATATAGAGAGCAGTACAAAGAAGCAGTACAATTCCAATACCTTGTATGGTATCTACCGGCCAGCCGATCTGAACACTTCCCTGTACAGAGGGAGCTGATTTAACCACTTTCATAATGGCATCGAGCAAAAGGAAAAGTACACACAAAATGCTGATGACCCTCCCGGTCCAAAGCAATTTCTTCGAATAAGGTTTTGAAGTTTCCATGGTAATTGTATTAATGATTCGTAATTTTTATGCTTTATAACAAAGCAGCGCAATACCGCAGGCAAACGATCTGGCCCGGATGAGCTTGAGTTTTGTAATGCCTGTAAATATTTGCAAACCTTTGCCCAGAGCAGTAGGATTAACAAACAGGTTAAGCTCATCAATCAGTCCTTCTTTTATCAGCGAAGAAACAAAGGTGACTCCGCCGTAAACAATGATGTCCTTCCCGCTTTGGTTTTTAAGCTTTTTAATTTCATCAGCCAGGTCACCTTTGGCAAGAACCGTATTCCTCCATTCCGACTTGTCGAGGGTTTTGGTAAAAACCACTTTTGGAGTATCCACCATCTTTTTGGCAAAGGGATATGATGGATCGGACGGGTTTGCTACCACCCCTTCCCAATGCGTCACAAACCCCGGTGTCATTTTTCGCCCGAGCAGGATGGTATCCGACGAATCCGTCAATTCGGTGACATAATTTTTCAATTCGTCATCCCAGTTCCACTCCATCCAGTCCATTTCATTGTTCAGGCCACCACAAAAGCCGTCAATGGACAATTGCATCTGTAATTTTAACTTTCTCATATGATTTTAATTTTTAATTGTTAGTAATCTTACTTATGTTTCTTATCGAAATGCAATAACCAGTGATTTCCGAACCGATCGGTAAGGTCACCGAACAAGGCTCCCCAAAAAGTAGTCTCCAAAGGATGCGTAGCCGTTCCGCCGGAAGCAAGTTTTTCGTAACAGGTCCTGATTTCATCCTCGCTGCTGCAATTTAACATGAGCGATACCGAATTACCTTTAATAAGCCCCTGCTCATCTACCATGTCCGAAGCCATAATCGCCACATTACCATTTAATAAAGAAGAATGGAGTATATTTTGTTTCATGGGCAAAGGCATTTTGTCAGCCAATGGCGATTCGCCTATGGTTTGAAAAGATAATTCTCCTCCCAGGCATTCTTTGTAAAACATCATCGCTTCGCGGCAGTTGCCGTTAAAAGTGAGGTAAGAATTAATGGATATTGCCATTGCATTTGTTTTAATCGGTAAATACTTTTGTTTGAATAACCAATACAAAGATGGGGTCAGAAATCAACTTTGGCGGTCGGTAAAACCGTCAACAAAAGGGGTTGATTCCGACAAAAAGTTGATCTATCTTTACATCATGAAAAAAGTATCGGTGATTGTTCCGGAAACAGCAGTTATTGAGGCTATCGGTGATCCTCATTATATGTTCAGGGCGGTGAATGATTTTTTAACCTCCGCCGGAAAACCTCCTTTATTCCATATCCAATTGGTAGGCCTGACAAAAGAAGTAAAACTTCTTAACGGGTTGATCTCGATTCATCCGGATGCCACCATCGATGAAGTTGAAAAGACCGACCTGATCTTTATTCCTGCCCTGAGCGGTGACTTAAAAGTCGCATTGGAGAAAAACCGGGAATTTATTCCATGGATTATTACCCAATACAAACTGGGGGCTGAAGTAGCCTCGTTATGCATCGGCGCATTTCTGCTCGCTTCAACAGGATTATTGAATGGGAAGAAATGCTCCACACACTGGCTCCAGGCAAATGAATTCAGACAAATGTTTCCTGATGTGGAGCTTGTGGATGGCAGCATCATTACCGAAGACGACAGGATTTATTCAAGCGGAGGCGCCAATTCGTATTGGAACCTTTTGCTTTATCTGGTTGAGAAATATACCAATCGCGAAACAGCCATTCTCGCCTCAAAATTCTTCGCTATTGATATCGACAGAAACAGC
>DATBXH010001202.1:0-2996 GCA_036514375.1 Bacteroidales bacterium
AAATGGTTACCCAGAAAGTAACATTGTTGAAATTGCGATAAATCCTTTACCCGATAACTGTTCTAATGGTGAACCTTTTGATTGTAATAAATCTTATTGGTCGGTATCTCATGGCAATCCAATTTATTCGACAGATAAATATATGGGCTCATATATAGGTCTTAACTGGGATTTTTATATTACCGCCACAGGAATTAATAACTATAGAGAATCAGATGGAGTTTATTTAAGTTATAAATTTGAGAAAGGGAAAGAATATACGATCTCATTTTATTTTTATGACAAATGCAATGGTTCTTCAGGTGGTAATCTTCACCTGTTTGCAGCTAGTAACATACATCCACATCCTGGAAATAGAAAAGAGGTTGAAACTAACGCAGACAAAAAAGAAAAAATTTGGGATGGTATAAATGACAGCTATTGGAAGAAAGTTACATTAAAATATCTGCCAAATGATAATTATAATAGCCTTTGGTTTTACCCTTCAGGAGATTGGAATGAATACAGTTGTGACGGTGAAAACTGGACATTTTTAATTAGCAACGTTGCCATTATGCTTGAACAGAATATAGTTGGTCCCACAACAGTTTCAGGTATAGTTTACGAAAAAGGAAAGGTCATAACCACCTCAGGGGAAACAATTATTAACACTGGGGCAGACGTTACTTTCATTGCCCATGAAAAGATACTTCTTGAACCAGGCTTTAAAACTTTATCTGGTTCACATTTTTATGGTGTAAGTAAAAACATTTACGTAGAATGTCCTGGAGGATTTTATGATTATTATGGCCCTTTTGAATTTAAAGCAGATGAGATAAATATGAAATCGCCTGCTAAGCCGGAAGTGACAGTTTTCCCAAATCCATGTGATGATATATTCACTATTGAGACGAAGAACTTTAACGAATTAATCGAAAAAGTTGAAATTTACAATTCCAGGGGAACAATACAGAGAATCATTACAGATCTCGGCAATTCAACAATAACAATAGATATGAGTAATGATCCCTCTGGTACCTACTTTGTGAGAATAATTTGTAAGAGTAGTGTTTATAATAGAAAATTAATAAAACTTTAATCTTAACTAAAAGCATCACAAAGAATTATTAAAAGGGGCTGTCTAAGAAGTCCGGAATTGAGCGAGGTATGGAGATTACGCCACATAGAAGACTTTTAAGACCGCCTCTTTATTTTTATTTCCTAAAATTTTAATCTCCCAAAATAATGGCACAAAAATTGTTTTTTAACAGAAAATAGAACATTATTGATTTTAAAACCAATGAAAAGACTGCTATCATACGCATTAATTATCGTATTAGGTTCTTGCGAAAAAGAAATTGATTATAGCATCAGAGTTCAGGAATTTACTTACCAGCCAAGTGAAGTAAATAGCTTGAGTCCTTTTCAGGATTGCGTCGAATATCAAGATTGGGATGGCGTGCATTTAAAAATTAAAAGAACCAATGTGGTTTTTAATTGTGGCTTGGATAGTATTGAAGTTTACACTGTTCCGTCTGATTCTGTCATCAAAATATTTGAAATTGGTCACGTAACACTCCCGGCTTACTGCAATGGCACGTTTAACATGGAATATACTGTTGGTCCATTGGAACCGGGAAAAAACTATTCCATCATTATTACAGAGTATTCTGTTGATAAAAAGACCTTTTCATTCACTACTCAAATGAAAGCCGGTGAATCATGCCACGACCAAAAGTTGTATCAGTAATAATAGATTAAGACTGTAAAAGCAAAACAATAGGTCACCGCGATGCGGCTTTTATCTAAAGCCGGATGCAAATTGCTATAAATAGGTCACTGCGCTGCAGCTCTGGGATAACACTTGCTACAAACGGTGAAATCTTCGCTTTGCATAATCTCCCAATCGCGTCGTATGAAAGACTTTTTAGTCCAAATGAAGAAGTAAAATGCGCTAACCTTTCATAATCGAAAACCTCTATTGATAATAGAAAGATAATGCTATATATTTGCGTTAAGAAAAGAAGTTGGTCATGAATCATCAGCAGTTGCTTAAGGTTATTACAGAACAAGAGCGATACCATACAAATGAATCCTTTATTCCCAGGTATGAACAATTCAGGAAACTGGATTCCGCGTCACTGGTTACCATCATTACAGGAATACGGCGTTGCGGCAAATCGACTCTGCTAAACGAAATTAGGTTCGTTAACGGCAGCAAAGGCTATTATCTCAATTTTGATGATGACCGTTTAATAAATTTTAAAAGTGATGATTTTCAACTTCTAACCGAATTGTTTATTGAAAAATACGGGAAACAAAATATCTTCTATTTTGATGAGATACAAAATATAGTCGGATGGGAACGCTTTATCCGGCGTTTACATGATCAGGGAAGTAAAGTATATATAACAGGCTCAAATGCCCGAATGCTCAGCCGTGAGTTGGGAACACATCTTACCGGACGGTATATTCAACTTGAATTATACCCTTTCTCATTTTCAGAATTTACGGCAATTAATCAAATTACCTATAACCAGGAGTTCCTGACGACAACCGAGGGTATCGCTACACTGAGGCGTCATTTCAATGAGTATTTGGAATCAGGCGGTATGCCTGAATATCTAAAGACCAGAAACAAGGAATATCTTAAAACCCTTTACGAAGGAATCCTTTACCGGGACATCCTCACCAGGCATAACCTTACAAAAGAAAGAGAAATAAAAGAACTTTTATATTTTATCGCCGGAAATGTTGCGAAAGAGGCAACACAAACCAGTCTGGCAAAAATTATAGGAATTAAAAACTCAACTACTGTCAAGGATTATCTTACTTATTTCGAAGATTCGTATATGGTCTTCACCCTTTATCGATATGACAATTCCATCAAACGACAATTACTCGCCCCCAGGAAGGTTTATTTTATCGACAATGCACTTGCTGCCACAATTAGTTTCAGGCAAAGCGACGACTATGGCAGATGGCTGGAGAATATTGTATTTTTTGAATTAAAAAGA
>DATBXH010001203.1:0-2395 GCA_036514375.1 Bacteroidales bacterium
TTCCTATCCTGGTGTGGACCCAGAAACAAGTCTTACTGGTGCCGGATCTAATATTCAGGGCTTTGATTACTTTAACAATCCAAGTACGAAATCATACTTATTTGGTGTAAAATTTGGTTTGTTATAAATTTTATTAACCTAATTAAATTGATCGTGAAAATGAAAAAATATATATTTTTAATTTTGGCACTGTTTACCATAACTTTGGTAAGTTGTGATAAATTTGTAAAAGGCTATGATGTTTCTCCCAATAGTGCATCAGATGCCACACTGCCTTTATTGCTGTCAGCCACCGAATTGGGCTTGGAAACAAGCTATACAGGAAATCCTGTTCGAGAGTCCAGTATTTTTATGCAGCAAATTGCAGGCACCGATCAGCAAATGCTTGCCATTGCTGAATACGCACTTACTGAAACCGATAATGTAAATGATTGGAATAATATTTATAACGTTGTTGTTCAAACTAGTAATAATATTATTCAGAAAGCAGGCACCAAGAATCCTTATTACGTAGGAATTGCCGAGGTTTTAAAAGCAATGGGACTTGGACTTGCTACCGATACTTGGGGTGATGTTCCAGCCTCTGAAGCAGGGATGGGAATTATTAATGGAAACCTGACGCCGAAATTTGATACGCAGCAGAATGTTATTATTTATATTCAGCAGTTATTAAGTGATGCATTGACCCAATTTGCCACCACCAGTTCAGATAATTTAATTGTACCGGGAAGTGATGATTTTATGCTTCAAGGCGATATCAGTAAGTGGATCAATGTTACCAAAATGCTTCAGGCCAGGTATGCTAACAGGTTAAGTAAGAAAGACCCTCAAGGCTCTGCTACGAATGCTTTGAACTTTCTACAAGGTGTTGCCGATGTTGGGGATTTGAGTGCCGTTTATGGTGCCAAGACAAACGAAATTAATCAATGGTATGCATTTGAGAGCCAAAGAGGGGGGTATATTACCATGGGTAAATTTTTTGTTGATTATTTAAAGGCAAATAATGATCCCAGGTTGCCTTTTTATGTTGCTAAAAATGGAGACGGATTATATGTTGGTTCAAGTGTAAACACTGATTCAACAGCTTTAACAGCTTCAACAGCTTCTTATGTTGGTCCCTTTATTGCTGGAGAGACTTCTCCAATTCCATTAGTGACATATGTTGAGGCACTTTTTATCAAGGCAGAAGCTTATTTAAGGCTAAACAACTTACCAGCAGCATCTGCTGCTTACGACAGTGCAGTATTGGCCTCTGTAAAAATGGTTACAGGAGCAAATGCTCCAGCTTCTTTTGTGACAAATTTTGCAAGTGAAACCGCCGGTACCATTACTCTTCAGAAAATTATGATGCAGAAATACCTGTCCAGTTTCATTAATACTGAGGCTTGGGCTGATTGGAGGAGGACCGGCTACCCAGTACTCAGAGTAAATCCGGCAGTAACTTTGGGCGCTATACCAAGAAGACTGATGACCGTTCAAAGTGAGCGAACATATAACCCCAACGCAATTGTGGTTGAAGATATTTTGAAGCCGGTTTGGTGGGATGAATAATGTTCCTCAAATTAAGTTAGATAATAAAAAAACCCCGGAAGGGGTTTTTTTATTATATGGAGAACAAGCCCTTTTGGTCAACAAAGTTGGTCCGGAGCTTTGTGAATAAGGTCCGGCAACTGTAGAAGTATTACCGATGGTTGTAGAAGAGAGGTTGATGGTTAGCGAGGATGGCTCAATGAATGGCGGATGAGAGTTTATTGGAAGAGCAGATAATTATAGGCAAGATTAAATATTGACGCTTCTATTAATATTTTAACGACTTTGATATTACAAAATCAATAGTAGCGTATCACTAGGAGAAGCTGCTTCTAAAGATTCAGGCAGCCTTTTTTATTATCTATCAATTTTCAAATCGGGATTGTGCTATATAAGGAGTTCAGAATTTAATTTTATGCTGCACAACATATCCATATGACGATTACTTTCTGACAAAAGAAGGCATTAATACATTGTAGTAAGTCTTGATATTGTTTTAATCGCTAACTTATTCTCAATGGTCTCAGCCTTTGCTTTTGCCTTTGAAAATACGGCCACCGGTTCACGAAAACAACATTTTTGTTCGAATCCCCAATCGGGTTTGTTTGTTTCATCTTTTGATAACCTGCCATCTACACTGTTTAGCGAACACGATAGATCTTTTCCCACCAAAGAGGAATTTTTTCCAGTCAATCACGAAAAATTAACAGTCAGGGTTCTTCCACATGCAGCCAACAGGAAAGAATATTGTGCCACATTCCTTCAGGGACCAGTCGGACGACTATCTGCCTGCGTCAAACTACTATCAGAAGCAGTCAAACGACTATCTTCTCCAGTCAGACGAGAATTAGAAGCGGACGAACGA
>DATBXH010001204.1:0-2170 GCA_036514375.1 Bacteroidales bacterium
GATCGTTTCCTGCTATGATATGATCCGGGCTTAAAATTAAGTAGGAATTATGCGTGTCAATAATCTTTTGTGCCACAGGACCTCCATAAACGTACTGTAATTTCCATTTACCTTTAATGTATGATTGGATAACAGGGAGAGGTTTGTCATGTAAAGTGATGGTCATGCTTTGATCTTCTTTTGTACATCCGGTTCCTAATGAGCATAGGAGTAGAAAAATAGAACTGAATTTTAGCTTCATAGCGAATAGTTTTTATGAAATAATTAACACTATATAGATGTAATCACTTTCAGATAGTTGCGCAGGTTATTGCCAGTTTTTCGGATTAGCCTAGGTAACTTTTAATGATGTACTTAAATGAAGAAGGACGTGTGCTTTTGATAAGAATCACACGTCCTTTTAAAGAAAACCACACGAATCAACCCAATTCCTTTTTTATTTTATTAAAACCTTCGTCTTTAATAGCTTTTTTGATCCTTTCGCCGAGGCGATAGCTCAAACCGGCATCATGAATATTACGTCCGTTTCCTTTAATTAAAACTCTTCCGGTTTATGGATTAGCAGGATTAATCAGTTGCATTTCTATTTTCAGGAACAGCTCCTCAGGCTTGATAGGTTTGGATATGTAATCACTGAATCCCATTTCGAGACAGTGGCTTTGTTCTTCGAGTAAGGCAAATGCTGTTTGGGCAATAATGGGTAATTGCGGTTTTACCTTTTTGATGTGCAGCATAGCTTCGTATCCATCCATAACTGGCATTTGGATGTCCATCAGGATTAGATCTATTTCGGACGATGTATTTACTATTTCCAGTGCTTCTTTTCCATTATGAGCCCTTACTACATCAACATTGGTTTTCCTGAGAGCAATTTGTAATACTTTGAAATTCAAATCTTCATCTTCTGCTATCAGTATTCGTTTACCTCTCCAGTTGTAATGTCCATTAACAGGATGGTGCACGATTTGCTCCGGAACATCGTCCTGGGCATTTGAATAAGGTAATTTAAGATAAAAATTTGATCCTTTGCCTTCGTTGGATTCTACCCAAAGTGTACCATGAAGTAACGAAGCAAGATGCTTCGAAATAGCAAGTCCAAGGCCTGTTCCGCTGATATTTTTTCCTAAATTTTCAATTTTGCCAAATCTTTTGAAAATAAACTCCTGTTTATCTTCAGGAATTCCAATTCCAGTATCCTGCACAAAAAACAATATTGCATTGTCTTCTATTTTAAAACCAAACGTGATATGTCCCGTGTCGGTAAATTTCAGGGCATTGTTTATCAGGTTCGAAAGGATTTGTTTGAGACGATACGGATCGGTAAAGAGGATAATTTTTTTTTCTCTATCAGGAATAGATAACCTTAGAGATATGTGATATTTGTTGAGCGATTTGCGTGTTTCCTCAAAGAGTTTATATAATTCCTCCAGAATGGCATTAATGTTAGTATTACACTCCTGAGTACTTAGCTGCTTAGCCTCAATTTTTGCAATGTCAATGATATCGTTAATAAGATTTAGGAGTGAGTGACCGCTTGATAAGATATAATCAAGATATTCATTTCGCTGGATTTCGGGAATATCAGGTTCTTTTAAGAAATTCGAGAAAGAGATGATCGCATTCATGGGTGTTCTAATCTCATGCGACATGTTCGACAGAAAAGCGGTTTTAAGCCGATCGGATTCTTCGGCAACTTTTCGTTCGTTAATTTCTTTCTGGAGCTGATTTGTCCGTTGCTTTATGATGTCTTCGAGATGATTTCTGTAACGTTCCAGTTCTTCTTCAGTTTTTTTCTTTTGTGTAATATCTCGGGCAATGACAAGAGATGCCGGCCTACTTTCATATAAAATGACTCCCACACTCATGGAAACCGGAACACGATGACCATTTCGGTGCAAAAAGACAGATTCATAAATAGGGGGAATCTCCTCTCCCATTGCTCTCCTGAAATAATAATCGCGTAAGCGGTCAATTTCTTCAGGAGCAACAAACCTGTTCATATTTTTGCCAACTACTTCTTCAGGTTTATACCCAAGAGCCTGTTCGACCCTAGAGTTCAAAAATTTAACCCTGTCATCCTGATAAACAAGAATGACATCGCTCGCAAGGTCGATGAGATTTCGGTATTTATCCTCACTTTCAATAAGCTTTTGGGTATGAAATTGTTTTT
>DATBXH010001205.1:0-4114 GCA_036514375.1 Bacteroidales bacterium
TTAAAATTTTCAGATCTTCAGGATGAATTAGTTTTCGGTAGGCTGCTTCACCGTCATTCATAATTGATTTGGACGAATACCCAATGCAGGCGAGTATATTTTCGCTGACGTATGTTATGGAAAAGTTAGTGTCCACATTACAGCGAAATGTAATGCTTTGTAAATGATTTTGCAGCTGCGATAAAATATGTTTATCAATCAGCGTGTTTTTAATTGATTTCTTTACTCTTATATAAAGAAAAAAAAGTGTTATAATGATTACCAGCAGAATTAAAAAAGTGAAGTGCGTGAAATGCCACTTTTCCGCAGTCTGATGTATAAATGGAGAATATAACTCATTCATAGAATGCTACAGATACAATCTGTAAATTTAGGTTTGATATACCTAAATATAATACATTTAGGGTAAAAGTGTCCCGATAATTTAAAATACCAGAATAACTTATTCCTCAAACGTCTGACCAATAAGATATTCAGTTAGATTTTTGTCGTGGTCGAGACCCATTTTTCGCCGGAGACGATAACGGCTGATTTCAACACCCCTGGTTGTAATGTTCAGAAGTTTGGCTATTTCCTTGGTGGTAAAATTCATCCGGAGATAGGAGCAAAGTCGTAAATCGTGCGGTGTTAATTCGGGGTGTTTATCTTTTAGCTTTTTGAAAAAGCCCTGCTGCGAAAGTTTCAGGTTGTCCATGGCGCTCCGCCATTCTTCGGTTTGCTGTTTCAATCCTTCGTCCAGGATTTTCTCCATATCTCTCATGGGTTTGATGGGATACTTGGACGAATTGTTCCTGATATCCTCAATTTGTTTCTGCAACTCAGTCAGTATCTCGTTCTTCTGTATCAGGTAACGCATGGAGAGCATCAACTCATAACTCTTATAATCCAGTTCGCTTTCAAGCTTTTTACTTCGAACCTCAAATTCAATCAATTGTTTTTGTTTCCTTAATTCGGCATTGAATATTTTAACACCAAGCATGACCAATCCTGCCAAAATCAAAAGATATAGCCCAAACGAAGGCCATGTAAGATACCAGGGCCTAAGAATTACAAATTTGACTTCAGCAACGTGATCGCTCGCATCCGATTTGATAAGAAGGTGGTATGTTCCGTACTTCAGGTTGAGGTAAGTAAAATTGTCAAGTGTGGTTACATGCCAGGCTTCGTCAAGCTCCTCAATTTTGTAAAAGAATTCTTTTTCTTCCCTGTTAAAATGGCTTGGATCGGCAAAATTGACGGTAAGATTATTGTTGCGGTAAGGTACTTCAAATGTCCGGGTTAACTCAGGCGAAAATTCAAGTCCTTTTGCTTTTCCCTGGAAAAGAAGGTCCTTGATCTGGAGACGCGAGATGTTATTATCCTTTTCTCCGGCAGTCAGACCGTAAGTGGAGAAAGCCTGCCTGTTTGGAATAAGTAAGGTTTTATCATCCAGGCCGATGATCTGTATATCGCGTTCCGGTATATCGATTGATTTTTGCAAAAGCTCGAAATACTTTTTCGTACTGAAATCTTTGGCAATTTCAAAAAGACCTATTTTATGACCATTTACAAACCAATACTTATCTTTTTCGAAGTGAATGATGTTTGATGCATGGGCATAACTGCCAAGCGAGGTATTCAGGGAATTGAACGGAATAATTTTTTTCTGGTCGTAATCGTAAGTATAAATATTTTCGGTGGTTATAAAAGCAATTTTGTTTTTGATTTTCACCACATCGCTTCGAAGAGGTTTATTCATAACGATATTATAGAAATCGGTTTTGACCACCGAGTCAAGCGTTTCATTCAATTCAAGCCTGTATATACCTTTGGGCGGATGTAATGTCCATATATAGCCGAGATAGTCGATTTCCAGGTGACGTGTTGGTTCACCAAAATACTTCACTTTGTTCCGGAATGTCCATTTTCCTTGTTTATCTTTCTGAAAAATGACAATTCCCGTGTAAGTACCTTCGATCAGAAAGTCGTTATACTGCTTAATCGTCCAGCCGCCGGTAACATTCGAAATTTGCCTTAACGAGTTTCCTTCGACAAGATAGGTGCCTTCGTTATGACCGCAAATAATCTGATTGTCAAATTTCTCTAATGTCCACACCTGACCCTGACTGTTCGGTATAAGCTTTATATTGGTGAATTCATAATTTCCGCTTGTCTTTACAATGTCGGCCACAAATAATCCATGATTGGTACCCATATACAAACGGTCGTTATCTTTTAAGACCGTATAAATGGTACCTAATGTTCCGTTGCTGTTGATATAATAAGTATAAGGTGAGGCAATGTCAATATGATTTACGCCTTCATCCAGCCCCACCCATAACCCGTTATCCATGTCTTTTGTGAGTGACAGAACCGTATTGTTGTTTAACCCGTTTGAGAAATTATAATGTCTCAGAATCTGGCCTTTTGTATTGGTAAACACCACGCCATTCAGGATTGTGCCATAAACGATCAGAGAATCGTTCAGCATCAACCCTGCATTGCAGGTGTAAACTTCGAGGAAAGAGGATATCGGCGAATGGAAATATGTGAATTTTTGATCCGAAAACTTATAAATACCCTGGTTTGCCGTGCATATGAGCATCTCCGTTGGTGAGCTTTGAATAACTGCATGTACTTTTCTGGAGACAAACATCTCACTTCCGGGAATGAAATCAAATTTTTCCCCATCGAACCAATAAAGACCATTATCCAGTACCTGTACCACAAAACGTTTACCCACCTGAAACATAAAGAGCATGGTAAAAGGGCTTTTGATGGGAGTAACATGTTTGTAATCGTAACTGTAAATAGTGGTAAACGATTGAAAATAGACCTTTCCGCCATCTGTATATATTTTCCAGATCTCATCGTTTTTTTCTATGGTAAAGTCTTTGGTAAGCGAATGATATGTTAACTGTCCGTTTTCGTCCAGTTTCCAGTAACCAAAATCTTCAAAAGAACCTGTAAATATATTTCCATGATTATCGGCAAGGACCGAACGGACACCTTTACGATGCGGGAGATGGTATATTTTTTTGCTTATCCCGTTATATTCCACGAGACCTTCCGAGTTTGCAAAATAAATCATACCGTTAAGAGGACTCTGGGAAATATTCCAGTTTTGGTTTTCGATACTGATGTTGTTGGTAATGTAATTTTTGATCTCATGGTGCTGTTCCATGGCAGCCTGAGGCTTAGCTGACAATCCGGTTAACAGGAAGAAGCAGCATAAAACTATTTTCGGCATGTGGTAGCGGATCATCGTAAATACAAAAATTAGACGGACTAAAATTAAACAAAAAAACCCGAACGTAACTTCGGGTTTAAACAATTGCTAACTAGTCTGTTTTATTTATTTTACATCAAATTTGGCTATTTGACATTTGGAAGAACTGGTTCCTATAAAAAGCTCGAAGGCTCCGGGATCCCAGGTGTAACTCATGTTCTGATGATAATAAGCCAGGGCGGAGGTTGGAAGTGTAAACGAAACAGTTTTTGTTTCTCCTTTTTTTATCATTACTTTCTGAAAGCCTTTTAGTTCCTTTACAGGACGTGTAACATCACCAACAAGATCGTGAATATAAAGCTGTGCCACTTCCTCTCCGTCATATCGACCGATATTGGTAATGTCGACAGAAGCTTCAATCTGATCGTTGTGCTCGTATTCCGATTTATTGAGACGGATAGACGAATAACTGAATGTAGTGTAGCTTAATCCATATCCAAAGGGATACAGCGGATCATTGGTACAGTCGATATACCTCGATTTATACTTTTCTCCCGGGTGAGCCGGATCAACAGGTCGACCGGTATTTTTTGCATTGTAAAAGATGGGTATCTGGCCAACATTTCTTGGGAATGTCATGGTAAGCTTGCCGGAAGGATTATAATCGCCAAACAAAACATCTGCAATGCCATTACCTGCCTGTGTACCTCCAAACCATGTTTCGAGCAGGGCAGGGGCAATGCTGTCTAATTCAGGAATTGCCAGAGGTCTGCCGTTGAACAGGACAACTGCAGTTGGTTTACCTATGCTGATGACAGCATGAGCCAGTTTCATCTGAATACCCGGCAGAGATATGTTGGACCGGCTTGCTGCTTCACCGGTCATGTCCCTGCTTTCTCCAAGAGC
>DATBXH010001206.1:0-2732 GCA_036514375.1 Bacteroidales bacterium
ATGATACTGAATGACATACAGACACGAAGAAGTGTATTGGCCTTCTCATTAAAGCCCATCGAGCCTGAGAAATTAACTGCTATCTTTGATGCGGCGCACCTGGCTCCCTCAAGCGGCAACAATCAACCCTGGAGGTTTATCTATGCAACCCGGGATAATCCGGAAGAATTTAAACTTCTCTTCAATTGCCTGGCCGAAAGTAACCAGCGATGGGTAAAAAACGCCTATGGGTTGATTCTTACGATAGCGGAGATGATTTCCACATATAAAGATAAAAGTTACCCGAATAAGTATGCCTGGCACGATACCGGAATGGCTACGGCTTTATTAATGATTCAGGCACAGGCGCTGGGTTTAAATACGCATCCCATGGGAGGGTTTGATGCCGAAAAGGCCAAAGCAGATTTGCACATCCCGGAACCTTTTCAACCCGTTGCCATGGTTGCGATAGGTTATCACGGCAATGTCCAGGATCTCCCGGAAGACTTAATGAAACGTGAAACTTCTCCCAGAAACAGAAAAAGCCTTGAAGCGTTTGTATTTAGAGGAAAGTTTGAGAAATAAAAAACTAATGTCGTTTAGTTAAAGAAATACGACTCCTGCCGGGCATAGCCGTCAAGCTAACGATTATCATTAAATTATACAAAGAATCTTAGCCGTATCATGGCGACCTATTTGTAGCTTTAGTGATTCATCATTGACGATTTTCCTTCGACGCACGAACCATCATGAGAAAAGTGATGAACATGGTTGCGTCGAAAGAAACGTCTCTTTGCAAAAGCATTGAATTTCGGCGCATTGAAGATAATTCTCCGGACTATGCTTAATCGTGCGCCGAAGAAACAAATTTTCATTTCTATCCTGACTTAACTACAAATAGGTCGCTCCTATGGAGCTAAAGAGTAGTAAAACGACATTTTATATTTCTTAGCTTGGCGGTTATGCCGGTAGGGATTCCATTATTGTAGAAAAATGAGCATTCCGGAACATGAAAGTTTAATCTTTGGGCTATGTATATTCGTTCGCCAAAAAAACCTTTTATCAATATGTTTATTACAATAATGCAACCCCGCCTGACGGCGAGGCAGGTTCTCCGAAGTTGTCCTTTCTCCTTTAGCTTTTTCCTGTTTAAAACTTCACTGAAAGCTTAAGATTTATTCTTCTTGAGGTTAAATAATTAGGTACAGCAAACTCATTGGGTACATTTTCCTGATTATTCACGGTTTTAACCCACAGATAGGAGGCTTTATTACTTATATTAAGCAAATTGAATACTTCCAGGCTAAGGATCATTTCACTTAACCGGTTCAGAAACTTCAAATCTGACGTTTTATTTCGTTCCTTGAGGGTTTTGGAAAAACCTAAATCGACACGACGATAAGGACCCATGGGAAATGTTTCATCAAACCGGTATGATCTTAGGGGGCTCACTGGTAATGCACTGCCATAAGCCAGGTTTAAATGAACCTGCAACGTTGGATTGTTCGGAAGATAATCCTGGAAAAACAAGCTGAACATGACCCGTTGATCCGTTGGTCTTGGATAGTAGCCCGGATAAATTTTATTTCCCTGGCTATCGTAATAATAATCATCGCTTTGATTTTCCTCAGTTTTAAGTAACGAGAGACTGGCCCATGATTCTATTCCGGGAACAAATTCACCATTTAATTTCAGGTCGAGGCCGGAGGCATAACCAACAGCGTTGTTCTTAGCAATATATCGGATTCGCACGTTGTCAATCTTATAAGGAATAAGATCATTAAGGAATTTATAATAAACTTCTGATGTTAATTTGAATGGCCGGTTCCAAATCAACAGATTATAATCGCTGCCAGCCACGATATGAATACTGCGTTGCGCTTTGATATTCGGGTTCAGATTGCCCTGAAAATCCCTCATTTCTTTATAAGAAGGCGGCTGATAATATACTCCGGAAGCAATAAAAAACATAAAGTCCCGCTTCCAGTCGGGTTTTATGGAGAAACGAATACGGGGGCTGATTAAAAATTCTTTATTATAGCTCCAGTAATTAAAACGTACACCACCGTTCAGATAAAACCTTGTCTTGTCCGAACTGAACTGATAAGTATCCTGAAAATATCCCGATATTCTGTCAAACCTAAGATTGTGTCTGGCCTCAGCAAGGTCATTCAACACAATTGACGTTGGCGAATAAGGGGAGGAATATCCTGCCGAATCAATAAATGTCCACTCTTTCATCCGGTCAATGATACTTTCAGTTTTAAAGTCGAGAGCCCACCGAAAGGTATGCTGACCATTTACGTTAACACCAATATGAGAGACTGTCCAGGAATCGACCCACAAAAAATTACGTGCATGATCAAGCTGACCACCGACTCCTATGTTCAGCAAACTATCACCATAAGTTGAAGATCCAACAGTATTGTCAAGTTCATTAATCAGGTAATAGCCTTCGATATCAAATGCCTCTTGTTCGTAAGATGACGAACCTGAACCGATTAGTTTTAGTGAAAGATTATCCTTAGGCTTGAAATTCAACGTAAAAGCGCCAAGGGCCGACCGGTATCTGTCTAATTCCTGACCATCGTAATAAACTGTAAGATTAAAAACTTCATTTATTGTTCCAAAATTGGTTGATCGGGTTTTTGGAATAAACAAATATTGGTTCTGAGCGAAATTTCCAAGGAAACTCAACTCAAGCTTTTGAGATAGTTGATAGGTAATAAGCGATTGAATATCGATAAACGATG
>DATBXH010001207.1:0-2696 GCA_036514375.1 Bacteroidales bacterium
ATATAGCCGCTGTTGTCAGTAAACATGGAATCGACCGCTACGCTTTGCCCGGGCACATAAAATTTAATATAAACCCTGGGTATGGCAGCGTTTTCTGTTGTTTTTACAGTTGCTTTAAATATAATATTGGCAGACAAAGCATGATTTAAAGCATAAAATGAAAAAACAAACAATAACAATGATTTTAAAATTGAATTTTTCATCTCATTAATAGTTTAGGTTACATGAAACGAGGACTAAAATCCGAATTCAGTTTCCTTAATTTATGACAGAATACCTGGGATATGGAAACTTCAGAAGAGAAAGACCAATTACGTTCTGGTCAAGGCATGGATGAAAACAAAATAGGAAGACGTTGGAGAATGGCGATTTTCGGAAGTCTGTTATAGGGTCATATGCTATAATCAAATATATTGATAATCAAAGAAATTTCATTATTATATTTGATGAATTTTCGTTTAAAAGTGATTAATTTTCCGGAAGTTGCAACCAGACGGGAAAACAGCATTGTAAAGGAATTTTATAGGCATTGGATGTAGAGCGCACCTTTACCTAGATCCTTACATAGAACAACTTTCCCTGATTTTTACTGTTAAAAGAGTGGAGGAGAAATCAATTATTTTATCACCGTTGTCCGATTAAATATTAAGGGCTAAAGCCCATAATGGAGTGACTTTAACTAACCCCAGCCTTAAGGCTGGGGTTAAGCAGTGTAACACTCTGAAGGACTTTAGTCCTGATGGTTTTATCGGACAATTGTGTCATTTTATAATAATTAAACCCTATGGAATATATACGATTTGGTAATACAGGCATGAAAGTTTCCAGGATATGTTTGGGTACCATGACCTATGGCTCACCAACAGAACGCTGGCAATGGGCCTTGAATGAAGAGCAAAGCATACCGTTTATTAAAAAGGCATTGGAACTGGGAATTAATTTCTTCGATACGGCAGATATTTATTCATTGGGCGCCAGCGAGGAAGTAGTGGGTAAAACATTGAAGATCTTTGCCAAACGCGACGATCTAGTAATTGCCACCAAAGTATTTAACCCGATGAGCCAGGATCCCAATGATAAAGGATTATCCCGAAAACACATTATGAGCGCTATTGATGCCAGCTTACGGCGATTAAAGACGGATTACGTAGATCTTTACCAGATACATCGTTGGGATTACGAAACGCCCATTGAAGAAACCATGGAGGCTCTTCATGATGTGGTGAAAGCAGGTAAGGCTCGTTACATCGGAGCATCGTCTATGTATAGCTGGCAGTTTGCCAAGGCTTTATATACCGCCGACCTCCATGGCTGGACGCGGTTTGTTTCCATGCAGCCTCATTACAATCTACTTTACCGTGAGGAAGAGCGCGAAATGCTTCCTTTCTGCAAGGATCAGAAAATAGCAGTAATACCATGGTCACCATTGGCCCGTGGACTGCTGACAGGTAAGCGGACAAAGGAAAGAAGTGAAACCCTGCGTGCCCGGACCGATGAATTTGGAAAGAAGCTCTATGTCGATTCGGATTTCCAAATCGTAAACCGGCTCGCTGAAATTGCAACAAAAAGAGGTTTACCGGACGCACAGGTTGCATTGGCATGGATACTAAGTAAACCTGTTATTACAGCCCCAATTATTGGCGCCAGCAAACCGGGACATCTGGAAGATGCAGTAGCTGCCTTGTCTGTAAAACTAACACAGGAAGAAATCTCCCCATTGGAAGAATTATACCAGCCGCATCCTATATTGGGGCATTCGTAAATTCAGAAACCATAGCCGTCAGGGTAGCATTTGTAGGTTATTGAAAAAGAACCAAGTAGGGGTTCCATATTTGTAGAGAATGAGTAAGCAAATGATTTATTCGACGCACGAACCATCATGAGAAAGGAGATGAATTTGAATGCGTCGACAAGAACGTCTCTATGAAGGAGCAGTGAATTTCGGCGCATTAAAGATGGTTCTTTGGGCATTGATTATTCGTGCGCCGAAAAAATCTCCTAACAATGTTATTTCTACAAATATGCAACATCTCCGATGTTGTTCTTTACTTACTTCGTAATATTAACCTGACGGATAAGCCTTTTTAAGGGGTTGGGATTGAACTGGCGATAAATAAGGGATTTTGCCATTAACCAGTTTTTAAGGCCGGATTGCAACTTTTTTCATGAGGGATAGCGGGTAAATCAGCCCTGGTGAAGTGGCTTGCTTTTCAGCCTCTGATTACACTCTAAACACATCGTTGCAAGCTTCCTCATAAGCCTCCAGCGTAACGGATTTCTTTATTTTCTTGAGCTTTTTTTCGTAACCGGTAAGCGATTGGGCAAAATACTCCCAATAAGGCTTCATTTTATTCAGAACGTGCGATGAACCGCTCAACCGGCTGCTATTGACAGCAAGTAACTGCCTGTGAAGCCTGCCTAAAGTATTTCGTATTTCTTCTTCACCCGCCTTTTGACCCGACCGTATTTCGTCCATTAACAACGGATTGGCCAGTAATCCCCGTCCCAGCATCCATCGGGATATAAAAGGCATTTGAGATGATAAGCGGTTAAAATCGTCAAGCGTAAAAATATTTCCATTGTAACATAGCGGATGCGTGAGGCTTTTGGCTATTTCAACGAATGCATCCGCATCGGTTTCGCCTTTATACATCTGGGAAGCGGTTCTCCCGTGCACAATAACCTCACTCAGCGGG
>DATBXH010001208.1:0-3956 GCA_036514375.1 Bacteroidales bacterium
TATCTTCTGGATGAGACGGATTTTCTTTTTCGGGAGATTGGGCTTGTAATTTTTCATCCATATACGTTTTATTGTTTACCATGTTTTTATAGTTTACAGAAGGTGCCAGTGCCTGTTCAGTACCAGTCCCGGTACCTGTACCATCACTTGTTTGAATTTTGGTACTCTGCATGTCTGTATTCAGTCCCGGTTTAAAATCCGGATCGAAAATGATGAGGTATACCAAACTGCCCTTGAACGGATTGTATGAAGGGCAGTATTTTATATAACCAAAATTGTGCAGGTCCCTCATACATTTGTGGTAAGTGGCTTTTGAACATATCTTGCTTACCTGCATCATCTCGCTGCGTGATATGCTTATGGGATTATGAAATCGGTTTACATTCCAATACTGGAACAACGAAAGATACAGGCTTATGTGAGTTGGGTTGAGCCTATGGTCGGGAACGACCTTGTTGAAGAAACCGGTTAAGTGTTTGATGTAGTTCATTGTGAGAAGGAGATTAAGTGATTAAGAGATGAGGGGGTAATGTGTCAATTTGCTAAGGTGCTAATATGCCAATTTGAAAATTTGAAGAGATGGAGATTCAAGGGTTCCAAAATTCCAAGATTTGAAAATTCGATGATTCAAAGATTTGGGGATTTGAAAATTTGAAGAAGAGGGGATAATGTGTCAATGTGCTAATATGCCAATTTGAAAATTTGAAAAAGAGGGGATGGATGTGGGCGGCGCTGTAAAAAATAATGCCTCCGATTTTAGAGTATTGAAGGGCGCCGTTGATGCGCAGGTTCAGGAGAGTACTCCATGAAATGCCGAGCATTTCCCTTGCTTCGCTTGATTTGAGCCATTTCCTAGTTTGCTGGGCATTTGATTCCCGGAAAAGCTTTTTGATTTCATTTGTAAGATCGACTTTAAATTCGCGTAGATCGTCAGGTGTAATACCTTGAGCCGGCATGTTTTCGTGTGTTTTGATTATGACACAAACCAAAGGATTTATTTTAAGGGAAAACAGTCACAGGGGTTCCGGAACCCTTTATAAATAATTAAAAATGAGTAACTAAGAATTAAAAAAATGATTAATATGTTAATATGTTAATGTGCTAATATGCCAATGTGCCAATGTGCCAATTTGAAAATTTGAAGATTTGGAGATTCAAAGATTCCAAGATTCAAAAATTTGGGATTTGAAGATTTGAAAATGAGGGGATAATCTAACAATGTGCCAATGAAGAGAGGGGAGGAAGATAAATGTGTTAATGTGCTAATGGGGAGAGGGGAGGAAACAAAATTACTTTGGGGGAAAAGCTATAATGGGATACATTATGAGGGAGATAGCGGGCTTAGAAGGATCTTTTGTGAAAGTACAGTAGTTTATTCTGTTTTGATTATTTTTGTGTTGTAGAAAGACATGTTGAAAAATATAAGTAGCGGAAGCTATTTACTGAGTCACAGAAAACCGCCAATTTTCAAACAGCACTCAGGGATAGACTGACCGCTCACGCAAAGCGTGGGCTCGGTTTATTAGTGCTGTGGGTGCTTGGCGGTACCTCTGTGGCTGATGACTGATCACCCACGCTGCTTTTTTGTAAGTGCTCAAGTAAATGAATCGATTGAGTATCTTGTATATATATCTGAGAAAGAGAGAATTAATTTAAAATCTTAAAGCAATGGAAACGACCATCCTTATCAAGGAGAAGCTAATTAATGAACTTAATGTTAGTCAAGAATTAAAGTATGTGTGCAAAAAAAATGGTTGGGATAATTTGCAAACCATAGTTACTGTTCCAGTACATATTCTGATGAAAAAGCCGGGAATGACCAGCAGGCTGATGGCTGAATTATACAGTTTCTTAAAATTGAATGGAATAGAGGAAGAACTAATCGAAGAATAGAATAAATTTGAGAATTTGGAAATTTGAAGATTAAGGGATTCAAAAATTGCATGATTGAGGGTAACATGTTTTGAGAAAGGACTAGAGATTCCTGAGGTACAAATGAATTGTATTATCTTAATACAATGTTATGTAAATTAATATATTAATGTTCATTAGCTTATACAAGACTCAAACTTTCTTATACCTAACACCTCATTTTTGGTTTCCACTTGCTTATTTCTATTATTTACTTTTAATTTTATCCGTTTAGGACTTATTTTCTTTCTAGCCTAATTTAAAATCAGCTTACTTTTGTAATATATTACTCATGTACATCAATTTATAAACAACAGTTTTACAAATGAAACAGAACAATCCTTTTAAAAAGTTAAGCATATTAAATATCTGGTTTATATCGGTTTGTACCTTGTTTATATTTTCATTTACTATTCTTTTTCGAAACGAACGAGGTCCTCATGATGCGATTCTGGGTGCCGCATTAACATTCATTACTTTATTATTTACATGCTCTGCAAATATATTATGGCTATACATTTTTAAAAATCCGTCTATATCAGGAATCTCAAACAAGAAAAGAGTGTATTACACATTAAGTTACACTTTTAGTATTTTCATCTTTTTAGTAGTGGTACTTACCTATAATTATTCGTACAATCAATCTACGAATCTGATCGATATTTCTAGCCTTATTATTATAAGCGGGTTTGTTAACTCTCTCATCGTTATATTTAACAATTATATTGTTTTGCAGGATGCCAAGGTGAATGCAGACATGGAAAATTCCCTTCTTAAGGCAGCCAACGCCGAAGCGGCCAATCAATTGCTTAGACAGCAAATACACCCTCACTTTTTTTTCAATGCACTCAATATCCTTAAATCTTTATATAAGATAGATCCGGAAGCAGCAGAAGAATATCTTGTTTCATTATCAGATTTTCTTAGAATCTCTTTATCTGGCAACAATATTAAATTAGTACAGCTAAAAGATGAATTACAGCTTTGCCAGGATTATCTTGGTATGCAGAAAATACGTTTTGGAGATGCACTTAAATGTTCAGTTTCAATTCCCGAATCAATATTAGAAAATGGATTCGTCCCCTCTTTTTCTATCCAACCTTTGCTTGAAAATGCAATTAAACACAATGAACTTACAAAAGCTTCTCCTCTTCATATTTCTATTGTGCAGGATGGCGATAGGATAAAAGTATCCAATAACATAAAAACCAAGGCTACCACCGAAACCTCAACAGGTATCGGGTTGGCAAATTTATCCCAGCGATACCGCATTCTTTCAGGAGATGAGATTTTTATAGATAACGATGGAGCTATTTTTTCGGTAAGTATTAAGATATTGGACAAAAAAGTTTTATCCAAGGAATCTGTTTAAGCACTTAAATCAAAAGCTTGTGATATGAGAATAGTAATTATAGAGGACGAAAAAATAACGGCGGACGAACTCGCTGCAACAATACAAAAACTTGAGCCGGGCTGTATGATTGAGGCTATTTTGGATTCCGTTCAAACAGCCCTAACCTATTTTCGTGTTAATGAGGAACCTGATTTAATTTTTAGCGATGTGCAGTTAGGCGATGGCCTTAGTTTCGAAATTTTTAGTACTTGTAAAATATCTGCACCTGTCATTTTTTGTACTGCTTACGATGAATATGCGCTAAATGCCTTTAAAACCAATGGAATAGATTATATTTTAAAACCATCTACCTCCAAAACAATTGCTAATTCGTTGTCTAAATACCAAAACCTTCGCAAAACCTTTGCTGGTGGAGAACAACAACAATATAAGGCAATACTCGATGCCTTACTGTTGCGTGAAACAACTCAGGCAGCATCAGTTTTAGTGAGTTACAAAGATAAAATAGTACCTATTTGGATTGACGAAATCGCCATGTTTTATTTAGATAACGAAGTAACTCATTTACTCACATTTAGTACAAAGATTTATACCGTTAATAAGAACCTGGAAGAGTTGGAAAAAACAGCAGGAAAAATGTTTTTCCGTGCTAACCGCCAATGTCTTGTTAATCGCAAAAGTATAACCGAAG
>DATBXH010001209.1:0-2903 GCA_036514375.1 Bacteroidales bacterium
CAATCGAGTCTGTTACTTTTATGGTTGCGCCAATAACAGGCTGGTTGTTTTCGTCATACACAACACCCTTGATTGTTCTGGTTTGTTGTGCCATTACCGATACCGTAAAGACTAGGGATAACAGCAGAGGTATTATTTTAATGAATTTTTTCATGTTTCTTTCGTTTTTCTGTCATTCCACCTTCGTTGCGGATTCTCCTTTTATTTCAGGAAATTCCCGCGAAAGCAGGAATGACAATAGTTGATATTTCATTATTTTATTGAGCAGGCAGCCAACGTGGGTCACCGGTACGGGCAGCTACTTGAGCTGTGCCTGTCATCGTAAATTCTCCGTTTCCTGAATAGGTCAGTTGAGGATCGGAAGTTATATAATTAACATCCGATGTTAAATCCGACACAGTACCTGTATAACTATTTAGTCCACCGTAGAATTGCGTATTTTGACCGCCTGTAAATACAGCCGCAGTACCTCCTCTTCGGAAACGGTTGATAACCCTCCCGTTTTCGTAACAGTCCACGAAAATATTATTCTGAATGGTTACTTTATCGGATGTTTGTCCCATAGCACCATTAGAGTTGAAAGACTGGGCCGTTTTCCCCATTTGATAGAAGGTACAGTTGGTAATTGACAAGCTTCCGTTTGCCCAGGTTTCCGTCGTAGGTTTAACACTGCTTACATTCCCGGCCGAAATTTGCATAAAACGATTGCTCGAATTACTCGGTGCCTGCTCATTGTACAAAGTGCTGTTTACCATCGTAAAGTCTTTAAGCATACCTGCCCCAAAACGAATCTGCGCAGCGGCGAACGTATTTGTATTTTGACCGATAATACAATCCTTGATAACCATAGTACCAATACCGTATTTTTTACTGTTATCGAAAAACAGGTAATACTTTAGTCCGGTAATTTTACAAGATTGAATGAGTATAGGTGAAGAAGTAGGCACAACAAAATATGAGCTTGAGGTTAATCCAGCAGTAGGAAAGTTTGAATCCATAAGAATAACGGCGTTTGTGGCAGCTCCTGTAAAATTCGCATAATCCATATTGATGAATTTGAATTTAAGACCTGCTCCGCCGTTTACGAAAGAGCCGTCCGTTACCGCAATTGTAGCGCGATGAATTTTGCTGGCGCTTCTGAAAGTTACCGAAGTTCTGCCTTGCAAGATATTGCCTGTCATCGTGTAGCTGCCGCCTTCTGCCAATTCATAACAAAGTTCTGTTGTGCTGCTAGGGATAGGATTGGCATTGAAATAATCTGTAAGATTTGTGTTGTCAGGGACAGATGCAGTAACAGGCAACAAATTGTCATACAACTTTTCAGTAGCGGTTACGGCTTCCTTGTTGTTGTTTTTTTCGTTGCCCAGCGTTCTAATCACCACTTTATAGCGGGTGTCTTCCGTAGCAGGACGGTCTACTTTTATTCCGTCCACTATTTCATTTTCTTCGCCGATAACAACAGGATTGGTAGGGTCGTCATAATCATAGACCGAAACCTGATAACCACCAGCGCCCGGCACAAGCGGCCAGCTAATAGTTTGCGTAGTACCATCCGCACTGAAACTTACTGTAATATTGTCCGCCGCAGGCGATTCTAATGTAGCATTTTTCACCGAAGAAGCCCATACCCAGTCATCATGGTAACCATCGACACACGAGGATACGAGAAAAAGTATAAGGACAACCAATGGCATTATGCCACTTCCTTTAAACCAAAATTTTTTCATATGAATTATTTTAATAAATTAGGTATTGTTTCTTTGAAAGATTAGTAAGTTGAGCAACACTTGTCATGTTAGCTTTCTTCTGAGTATCATAACCGACTACCACAACGTCTTTTAATGTTGTGATATTTTCCATCATGGCAACATCGATGGTTGCTTGAATTCCAACGGGTTTTTCCTCTTTTAGCATCCCAATAAAGGAAAAGACCGGTGTAGTATTTGGTGGTACAATAATTGAATATTTACCATCCACTTTAGTTTCTGTACCTAATTTGGTAACATTTACCGCCACAGACGCTCTTGGGAAAGACTCACCAGTAGCGTTTTTTACCTGCCCGGTTATGGTAACCCGGGCAAATAGCTCACAGGCTATTAAAAAGATTAAAGAAAAAAACAATAGACCTTTTTTCATAAATAATTAATAATTAGTTAAGTAAATAAAAATGATAGTTAGCAATACCGTGATGATGCTTAGCATTATCTCAAGAATTAAATACAGACGCATTCGTCTGGTCTTCTTTGAAATGCTAAGAATCAATTCCTGAGAATATCCGTTGCCGGAGGAGAATTGCCCGTCCCCAACGGAAAGATCGCGTGAGGTGTAGTCATTTCTGTATTTGTTTAAAAAGTAAATCATATGTAAATTATATTATTCAATTACTAACTAGCGTTCCATTTCTCTTTTTTTCGAGCCAACCATAGTAGGTCAAATCGGTTATATCTTTTCTGTTTTTATAAAAAAGGCTTGCAATGTATCCGACTACAAAGAGCACAATATGGCTGTACACCCCAAGCATTAATTTGTGATGTGTGTAATTATAGCTACCCAAATCGAGAATTAATTTACTGCCACTGCCAAAATCATATTTTGTGGAAGTTAAGACAGCCCAGGCTGTAAAAAGTACACAGGCTCCAATACCTATGTAAAGCCCTTGTTTATTTGCCCGCCTTGAGAAAATACCTAGCAGAAACATACCTGCAATACCACCGGAGAATATCGAATAAAGCGTAAAAACTACTTCCAGAATGCCCTCGCCTCCGATCTTTACATAATAAGTAGCGATCATAAGAGATGTAATACCTGCCGCTATAATAATCAACCTGCTAAGAAACATTCTACTTTTTTCCGGACTCTGAGGTCTGAACCGTACATAGTAATCACTAACACAAATAGCTGAA
>DATBXH010001210.1:0-2289 GCA_036514375.1 Bacteroidales bacterium
CTTTCTGGGTTCGCCGTAGCTATGAGCGTGCCTTGGAAGAATCGTCGTTTCCGGAAATAAAACCCATGAACAGCTTTCGTGATGCAGCCCAAAACATTAACAAACTTCCTTCAGCTGTTTACCTGGAAACAGAAGCAGTTCCGCTAGCCATGTACCAGCGGTTTCAAAAATACTTTCCTTTTGCTCAGGCAAAACCACTGGATATGCAAATAGCTTCAACAAGAGCCATTAAAAGTAGTTTTGAACTGGAGCTAATGAAAAAATCAGGAAAAATTCACCAGCGGGTTCTGGAAGAACTTGTACCGGGGTTATTGCAGGAAGGCATCAGCGAAGCCGAATTTGCCATAAAACTTTACTCCGTAATGGTAAACGAAGGACACCAGGGCATAGCCAGGTTTGGCATGTACGATACTGAAATGATACTTGGACATGTAGGATTCGGCGAAAGTTCTATTTATCCGACAAGCTTTAACGGTCCGGGGGGAAATTATGGTATGAGCCCTGCCATACCATCACTTGGCAGCAGAAGCCGTAAACTCAGAAAAGGAGACCTTGTTTTTGTGGATGTTGGTTGCGGTGTGGATGGCTATCATACGGACAAAACACATACCTATATGTTTGGCTCACCACTGCCCGATGAAGTTCGTAAAGAGCATCAAAAATGTGTTGACATCCAGAATCGTATTGCTCAAATGATGAAACCAGGTGCCATACCTTCGCAGATATACGAAACCATAATGAGCAGTCTGTCTCCTGAGTTCCTTCAAAATTTTATGGGGTATGGTAACAGGCAGGTGAAATTTCTTGGCCATGGCATTGGTCTAACGATTGACGAATTGCCGGTGATTGCTCAGGGATTCGACGAACCACTTCAGGAAGGAATGGTTTTCGCCGTAGAACCAAAAAAAGGAATAAAAGATACAGGAATGGTTGGTATTGAGAATACTTTTATGGTGACTTCCGAAGGAGGACAGTGTATTACCGGAACTGATCCGGGCCTGATACCAGTATATTAATCCATCCCGATTTATTCTTTTTCGTTACGAATAGCTACCTTTGAACAAGCTAATAAACTAAAATTCCTGATACTTATGATTTCGTTCAGGTCATCAACAATCAATTATACCGACCAGGGAAATGGTAAGGTTATTGTGTTACTCCATGGTTATCTGGAGTCGCTCGAAATTTGGAAAGATTTTGCTGCTGAGCTGGTTAAAAGCTTTCGGGTTATATCCATCGACATCCCTGGTCATGGTAAATCAGGAAAGATTGGTGAAATCCATGCCATGGATTTATTGGCAGAGGCTGTAGATACAGTGCTTAAAAACCTGGGTATTGATAGAGCCTTTATAGTGGGACACTCCCTGGGAGGATATGTAGCCGAGGCGTATCTTGCCAATTACCATCTAAAAACATCGGGTATCTGTCTTTTCCATTCCACACCTTTTGCAGACACGGAAGAAAAAAAAGCAAACCGCGACCGTGAAATCGAAATTACAAGGCAAGGAAAACAGGAGGTACTTTTCAATACCAATGTTCCCAAAGGTTTTGCAAATGATAATCTTATCCCATTGAAAGCTAAAGTGGACTGGGCAAAATCCATCGCCGCAAAAACACCACCCAAAGGAATTATTGCCATACTCGAAGGCATGAAGATAAGGCCTGACAGGCAGCACCTGCTTAAAGAGACGAGTTGTCCTGTGTTATATATTCTAGGCAAGAAAGATAATTATATCCCCTATGATGTGATGCTGGCTGTTGCCCAGCGGTCTCCCAAAGGAGAAATACTTTCCCTGGAGAACTCAGGTCACATGGGATTCGTGGAAGAACCAGGTGTGTGTCTGGATACGCTTCGGTCGTTTGTGATGCAGCATCACTAAATGAGATCACACGCTATCATGATATTATAATATCCCTCAGGAAGTAGCTTCCTGCTGCTTTTCAATATATTCTGAGGCATTCATACCAAATTGCTGACGGAAACATTTCCGGAAATGCGACAAGTCCCTAAATCCCACTGCATAAGCCACTTCCGATACCGTCATTTTCTTTTGTATCAGTAATTGCGCGGCTCGTTTTAAACGAATGTCACGAATAAATTCTTTCACCGTCATATCCGTTAATGCAGCCAGTTTACGGTAAAGCTGCATCCTGCTGATGCTTATTTCTGTAGCAAACTTGTCAATATCAAGCTCAGGGTCAGCAATATTCTTCTCCACTACTTCAATAGCTTTTTGCAAGAACCGTTCATCCGGCGACGTAATCGTCACATTTGTTGGTTTTAGCACC
>DATBXH010001211.1:0-4419 GCA_036514375.1 Bacteroidales bacterium
GGGTATTATTAAGAATACCAATGCGTCACGATTTTCAGTCCGTTTTAACGGTAACATTGATGTTACATCCAAATTCAAGATCAATACGAATCTATCTTATGTGCAGGGCAGCCGGTCGTTGTCGAACCAGGGATTGAACCAAAAAACCAATCCGTTATTCATGAGTCTGATTAAGTCACCGTTTTTATACCCCCATGATATCTCCGACGACGGTAAAATATCGCCGAACCTGGCTGATGTGGATATCTTCGGTATCGGAAACCCTGTTGCTGCGGCAGGTAATAAGATGAAAGAAATTAACGATAACTACCGCTTTTTTGGTACAGTAGGTTTAATTTATGCTTTTTCACCTGTGGTGAACCTAACCTCTTTATTCGGCGTAACTACCGACAAAGTCAGGGAAAATACTTTTAAACCACACTTGGGAATTGTAGCCGACACCCTTGATAACATCCTGGCAATGAATTCGCCACAGGTATATGACCAAAGGTTATTCTCTCTGAATAACGATACCCGGCTCAATTATCATAAAGTATTTAATAACCTGCATGATATTTCTGTCATGGCGGGGTTCAGGTTTAACTATAACAACGCCGAGGCTGACCTGGATAAATCTTATAATACTGCAACTGACGAATTGAACACACTTGGCGATGGATCTTCCAGGGTGTCTACCGGCTCTGTTGATCAATGGAACTGGTTGAACACCTATCTGGGTGTTGATTATGCGTTTAACAGTAAATATTTCTTGTCAGCTAACGTTGGCGTTGACGGATCATCACGGTTTGGAAAAGATATTTCCGGTGCTTTAACCATTGCCGGAAATAAATTTGGCGTTTTCCCTTCCGTTGGAGCTGCCTGGCTTGTTTCCTCTGAAAATTTTATGTCTAATTTCCGGTTTATTGAATTATTAAAAATACGTGTAAGTTATGGTATTACCGGCAATGATGATATTGGTAACTATAATACACGTCAGTTATATACGTCGCAATTTCTATATAAACTGCCGGGTTTGGTGCGGCAAAATATTGCCAACCCCTCGCTACAGTGGGAAACGAACAAAAAATTCAATGTTGGCGCCGATCTTTCCTTGTTTCACGAACGGTTAAACATGAGTCTTGATGTATACAGGAATACCATCGATCATATGCTGACTTACGAAACCCAGCCGTCGTATGTTGGAGTACCATATATTCTTACCAACAACGGAACGATGAAAGGAAAAGGTGCCGAATATACGGTAAACGGAAGGATACTGAACGGTAAGTTGAAATGGGATTTAGGGTTTACCGTGGCTTACTCGAAAAACAAGATTACCAAATTACCCGAGACTTCTTCTACCACATACGGAGGCGCAACCATTATCTCCAGAGTCGGTAGCCCTGTGGCCGGTTTCTATGGGTTTGTGACTAACGGCGTGTATGCTTCCGATGCTGAAGCTGCCGCATCGGGGTTACAGCTTAAGCTTGCGAATGGCCAGGAAGTCGCATTCAGAGGTGGGGACGTTCGATTTGTCGATCTTGACGGCAATAAAATTATTGATGATAATGACCGCAAGATCATTGGTGATCCTTCTCCTGAATTTAACGGGATGATCAGTACCGGCCTTAAATGGAAACGATTGGCATGCGATGCTTATTTTAGCTATTCGTATGGTAACGATATCTATAATTATACCCGCTACAGGTTGGAATCGATGAGTGGTTTGGAAAACCAGACACCGGCAGTGATGAACCGTTGGATGGTTAACGGACAGGTTACGGATATGCCACGTGCCGAATGGGGCGATCCTCGTGGAAACAGCCGTTTCTCCGACCGCTGGATTGAAGATGGGTCGTACCTGCGGTTGAAATGCCTGACATTGTCGTATCATATACCTTACAAAAACAATTATTTGAAGAGCGCTATGATATATGCTTCGGCCTATAACCTGGTTACATTTACAAAATACAAAGGTTATGATCCCGAATTTTCGGCCAGCAGCAGTCCTCAGTTGCAGGGAATCGATGCTGCGATGGTGCCTCAGTACAGAACATTCATGGTTGGGCTCAAGCTCGGATTGTAAAATTGCTATAAATGATAAAATTATTTCTCATGAAAAAGAAATTGATAAGAATTCTATATCTGCTTATGGTGACACTTGGGGTAGCTGTTGCCCTAAGTTCCTGTAAAAAAACGTTTGATTTTCAGCCTGAAGTTTCGGTTGATGTATCCCATGCATATCAGACACTCAGTGATGCCGATGCTGCCGTAATGGGTGTTTATTCTGGAGTTGTAAATCTTGGCGCGCAATACGTGGTAATGAATGAGCTGAGAGCAGACTTAATTGATGCTACTACCAATGCTGACCAGACTTTTCAGGACATGAACAATCATACCTACGATGTGGCCGTGCAGGAAAGCCCCAGTAAGGTAGATGGTATGAACGTAGGTTATGCCGATCCCTCGCCGTTTTATGAGGTTATTCTTAACTGTAACGATGTGTTGAAGAACCTGACTATCATGCGGCAGAAACTCCTGCTTACAGCTGATGAATACAACCAAAGATATTCCGATATCATGGCTGTTCGTTGCTGGCTGTATCTGCAACTGGCTATTCAATACGGCGAAGTCCCGTATGTAACAGAACCTTTTGAGAAAGTTAGTGATTTGAACGACGCTTCCAGATATAAGAGATTGTCTTTGGTAACCATTGTTGATACATTAATATGGAATATGGAGCAGCTTCCATTTAAAGACTCGTATCCATACACTGCCACTTTAATGAGCATATCGGCAGGTTCTTACAACACGCAGCCTTTTTTCATTAACAAACACATATTGTTGGGCGATTTGTATCTGTGGCAGGATAATTATTACCAGGCTGCTTATAATTACAAAATAGTGCTCGATTCACCCGGTCCTGCGGATTATCAAACATACAGACTGGCTTATGGAGACGTTAATAATCATACGGATTATGCTATTGCTTATTGGCAGCGGTACCAGCAGGCTGATATAAACAATCTCATCAATAGTGATACCTATGGCTGGCGTTCCATTTTCTGCCGGCCCACACAGGACAGACAATATTACCAAGAATGGATATGGCAGTTGTTTTATGACAATGCTTACAGCAGCAGCAGTCCGTTTATTGATTTGTTTGCCAATTACGGCGAAGGTAAATATCTGCTGAAACCATCACAGGAGGTCATTGATTTATGGAATTCGCAAACTCAGAACAACGGATTTCCGTTCGATGCCAGGGGAACTCTGTCCTACACCACCCGGAACGGTCAACCGATTGTGATGAAATATCTTTATGAATACGATGAGCTTACCCCCTATAAGAAACCCGGCAGGTTATTCCTTTACAGGGCCACAGGTTTGCACCTTCATTACATGGAAGCAGCTAACCGCGACAATAAGTGTAAACTGGCCCTTGCACTGCTAAATCGTGGGATAAAAAGAGAATTCGACCCGAATTATGATGATGAAAACGGCAAAGATACGGCAGTAAACATCACTGATAATATGCGGACAGACGGAGGTACTTTCCAATATACATTCCCGTATAATTTTGATGGGCGCCAGGATGGAGGTTCTTTTAGTTACGATATTGGTGGAAAATCACCTAATGGAAAATCAGCGAAAACCGGCAAAGATACAACTTTTAGAAAAACCATCACCCAATATCCTGTAGGTATTCGTGGAGCATGGTATCAGCATGTTGCCGTACGTGGCCGGGCAAATGTTCAGCCTGTATTAACATCGATGTACAGGACCCAAGATGTTACGCTTAGCAATTCGGATGTATTAAAGGATTCAATTGAAAGCCGTGTAATTGAAGAGGACGCATTGGAACTGGCTTTCGAAGGCGAGCGTTGGTCCGATCTGTTGCGTGTTGCCATACGCAGGGATGATCCTTCTTTCCTGGCTGATAAAGTGTACAACAAACTTTTAAAGGCTGGCAATCCGAATGCAATTACTGTAAGAAACAAATTGATTGCCAGACAATGGTTTTTGCCGTTTAAACTGAAGTAAGAACTATTTTTAATATAGGGATACTCCTGTCAGGATTTCATATTCTGGCAGGATTTTTTTTGTCTGTTAATGCTAAGAACAATTTGGCAAGAATTTAAGAAAGGCTTAAAGTGTCCAGGACCGCAAAGTATCCAGGATTTAGATAAAAGTCTCCTAATTAGGCTGTTTGTACATACGAGGGTCAATAGTTTTCTGATATACATTGCTGATTTTGCTTTTTTACTTGATAAGGTTTCTTTCTTTGTCAGACCTATTCCGGAAGGATTTAAAAGCAGCTCCCCCATTTCCATTATAAGATAGGAAATGTGTTCAAAGACCCCTCCATTCCGGATACGACTTTTTTATTTCTCCCGATTTTCATATTCCAAACCAATTTCTTAATTTTACGACCCGTTT
>DATBXH010001212.1:0-2063 GCA_036514375.1 Bacteroidales bacterium
CGTCGTATCAATATTTGAGATCGAGTACCCTTTTTCCTTTAACAATGATACAGTCTGGGAAAGTAGTATCTTGCTATCAATACCTTTAAATTCGGAAGAAGTATCTGGGAAGTGCACACCGATATCACCTAAATTAGCTGCCCCCAAAAGTGCATCACAAATTGCATGAATTAAAGTATCGGCGTCCGAATGCCCATGCGAACCTTTATGATGTGGTACTTTTATTCCTCCAAGTGTGAATTGAATCCCTTCTACCAAAGGATGTACATCGAATCCAAATCCTATCCTGAATTTCATTGCTTGTTCTTCAATTTTCTGAAGGCATCGAAATCGAATGTCAATGTAAATCTGAGTGTATTTGCAAGAGGGTTATTTGCTGCGGTAGGTACCAGGTAGGAAAAGTCAAGACCAAATACATTAAGCTTTAAACCACAACCAAATGTGAAATACTTTCTGTTCCCTTTATTCTGGGCTTCGTGAAAATATCCCATTCGAAGTGCAAACTGCTTTCTGTACCAATATTCCACGCCTAAAGAATAGTTTATTTCCTGCATTTCTTCTTTAAATCCACCGGGTGCATCGGTAAAAGATTGAAACATACCAGTTACAACAGGGACATCAGGTTCCTTGCCAAGAATGACGCGCTTATCGTTAACAGTTGAATCGCCGGTTCCATCTCTCTTTTGCAGAACAATTGGAGGAGTTGGTATCAGCAATTTATTTATATCTGCTGCGAAAGTCATTGAGTTGTAACTGTCTAAATCCAAAGAAAGCGCACTACCTAAACGAAGGTTGATCGGCAGGAAATTCTTATTTTTCAACTCATCGGTATAAGACATTTTAGTCCCTATATTAGAAATATCGCAGCCAAAAGACAACTTTCCTGATTTATCAGATATTTTTACCTTGTTGGTATAATAAGCCGAAATGTCTGCTGCAAACGCCTGACCAGCTTTAATTTCCGAACCACTTGAAATCGTTCCTGAGGCCAAATCGGACCTAATATATCGAAATGCGATGCTACCACTGAACTTTTCTCCAAATTTACGTGCATAAGCCAGATCAAAAGAAAATTCATTCGGTTTGCCTTGTTTTAAGAGGGCACTATTTATATCGCGAAATTCAATTTCTCCTAAAGAAAAATAAACAAGGCTACCAGCAATTACCTGCTGATTATCAATTCTATAATATCCGGCTACAGTTGCAAGATCTATGTCACCTACAAGGTTGCGCAACCATGGTGTATAAGAAACAGCAACACCAGCCTCATTTTCCACAAAAGCATATTTAGATGGATTCCAATGCATTGAATTAATATCGGGAGTAGTTGCAGCACCTACATCGCCCATACCACCAGCTCTTGAGTCTGGAGCAATAGTTAAAAATGGCACGGCACTTTGAACTACATTCATTTGACCATTTAGTTCTGCTGTACTAATAGTTTTTCCTTGCGAATAACTTTTTAAACTAATTAAAATTAAAAGAGAAACAGGTAATAGACGTAAATTTTTAACCATCATTGTATTACTTTACTTTTAAGTGGACAAATATAGCTTATTTAAAAATTTTATTGTTGTATGTATACCATTTTTTGCGCATTACTGATTGTAACACCATTGCTAGAACGTAAAATAATTCGATATATGTATACGCCGGCCCAAATTTTATTTCCATTTGTATCTCGTCCGTCCCACGGTATTGACCCGGATGTATACCCATCTGCAACAAGATTTGTTTTAATTTCACGAACCTTTTTGCCGGACATATTAAAAATTTCAATTGTAACATCCAAATTTTCTGACACTTGGTTATGTTCAAAAAAGAAATACGTCTGATCAGAAAATGGATTTGGATAGTTATATACCCTTTGAATATTAGGATTATCTCCGTTTTGTACAACAAAATTAAGTTCTGCCTGAGATGAATTATTAAATATATCCCAAACCTTAAATGTAACAGTATGCTTACCCGGCGTTAATTCCGAAAATTTATAATTGACAGTGCCTTTCTTATAATTATCTAAATCAGCTTCAAAATAGCTATTTAGCACATAGCTCTGGCTT
>DATBXH010001213.1:0-3975 GCA_036514375.1 Bacteroidales bacterium
TTTATTTAACGCTTCGCGACTTCGAAATAAGATATTCGCTTTATTCAGGGGAGCTGAAGGCTAAAACAAAAATTCCATTTCGGCGGGGTGCTGTTTGACTGAAGTCGACGAAGGAGACGGAAGGAGTTCAGCCCGTCAAGCCTTTTTTCGGTACATTTTTGTGGCTACAAAAAGGTACAAAAAACTAAATGATGTGTCTTTTAAGTTATAAATGCGGATACTCATATAATTAATATACCCCAGGATGTGCTTATAAAATCTATCTTATATTTAGTTTAAATAGTAAGGATTTTTATTTCTGTTTACCCATGTCGGTATAAACCCGCCAATAATTTCACTTATTCATTCTTTACTTCGATCAACAAAATTTATACTTTCGTGGAATTTTTATTTTGGGAAATCAATCTCAATCTAAGATTAATTTATTCAATATTAATTTCTTGCATGGTCATATACGATAAAATTCAGGTAATCTTATTCTTTCTAACTTTTCTTTCCCTTTGCCGTATAAATGAGCGAAAACAGTCTTATAATTGATGTAAATCACCAAACGGAACGGTAGAATGGTTAGGAAAATAAATATATTAAAAAGCGCAAAATTTTTGGTTTTATTGTGTTTTTTGTTTTCAGTGAATGAGTTAAGAGCTCAGGATCTGTTATGGAAGAGAAATTTTACCGGGGTAGGAAATAATACTGCGTCAAAAGCTGTTATTGATAATCAAAATAATATTTATGTATTAGGCTCTTTTGATAATACCTGTGACGGACCAATTCCACTTTATACAAAGGGAGGTACGGATATCTTTATTGCTAAATATGATGCTAATGGTAGTTTGGTTTGGACCAGACAATTAGGAAGTACAACAAACTATGATGTTGGTACGGGCATAACAGTGAGTCCCGATGGAGAATACATCTATGTAACAGGTGTTTTTATGGGTACATTATTTGCTGATAATTTATCAATTACTGGCACAGGAAGTACGGATGGATTCTTAGCAAAATATCAGAAAGATGGCAAAATATTATGGCTTAAAAACATAGCTAGTGGAATGGGCGCTACTGTTCAGAGACCTAATGAAATTAAGATTGATATTAATAACCACTTGGTAATTGGAGGATTATTTTATTCAGAACTAAAGTTAGGAGACAATAATGTTAATTTTTCTTTTTCTACAACTCAAGCAGAAGGAATGTTTATTTCTCAATTTGATACTTCAGGAGCTGTTTTAAATGCAAAGAAATTTGAGTCCTCAAGCAGTTCTTCATCTTTATATACGTTTGATGTTGATGCTAATGGTTATTATTTATGTGGTTTTTATAAAGGAAATTTAATAACTGATATAGGAACTAAGACCAGTAATAACGGCTCATTAGATATGTTCATTTATAAAGTAGGCTTCGATCTCACCGGGCAATGGATTATACAAATTGCTGGTTCCGGAGACGAACAATTATATTCATGCTCGGTTGATAATCGAGGGTATTTTTATATTGGCGGAGGATTTAAAAGTGCCTCTTTAACGGTCGATTCTACCTCCACTGGTATCTCTTCCAAAAGAGTTGCTCTTAATACGACTTCGGATGGAAAATCTGATATTTTTTTCGCCAAATATAGTTCCTCCGGTGTTCTCCAATGGTTTAATACAGCCGGTAGCACCGGAAACGATTATTTGTACCGGGCACTTTATAAGAATGGAAATTTCATCGTTGCCGGACAATATGGAGCTAACCTCACGTTTAATAATCAAACATTAATTTCTAAAGTAGGTGGTGATGCTTTTGCTATTGTCCATGATAATAGCGATAACCTGAAATACCTGATTCCAATCACTGGTACAGGCACTGGTGCAGTTACAGGTGAAACTGCAGTCGTTGATAATAATGGTAATTTTGTCGTGATCGGAGATTACTCTACTCCTAAGATATATTTTGGTTATAACAAGGATTCCCTTATCAATTCGAATTCCGGCACCAAAGATATGTTTATAGCCAAATACGACAAAGGGAGCTTAAAAAAGGTAATTACTCCGATTACATGTCATGGCTCGGCTTCGGGTGTTATTGATATTACACCCATGGGTACGGTAGTAGCTCCTTATACATATGCCTGGAGCAAAACAGGCGATCCGACATTTACTGCCAATACGGAAGATTTAAACAGTCTCACGGCCGGGACTTACAAGGTTACGTTTACCGATGCCGTTGGCTATACCAAAACAGATTCGGTTACCCTGACCGATCCTCCGCTTTTATCCGTAACACTTAGCTCAAAAACGAACGTAAGTTGTTTTAACGGGTCAAATGGTACGATCAATATTACAGCTGCAGGAGGTACTTCTCCTTATACGTATGTATGGGCTACTGCCAATGGATCGGGTTTGAATGCAACGTCAGAGGATCAAAGTACGCTCATGGCAGGAACGTATTCGGTTACCGTTAACGACCATAACGGTTGTTCCGTTGGTTTGGGTAATATTGCCATTACCCAGCCCAATAAAATGACATTCAAGGGAACGGCAGTCACCGATATTGTATCACCGGCAAAGGGTGCGGTTAACTTAATCGTAAATGGAGGAACCATACCCAATACATTTGCATGGCAGGGGCCATCAGGCTTTACTCCTCCTGGTAATATACAAAATTTATCGAACCTTACCATTGCCGGTACTTATTCCGTACATGTTACGGATTTCAATTCCTGTACTGCCGATACTTCGGTACTGGTGAACGACGGCACATTACCCGTGGCATATATTCAATCGAAACAGGATGTAAGCTGTTACGGTGGTTCGGATGGAAGTGCAACTGTGGATGCAACCAATTTCACTGATCCGCTTTCGCTTTCCTATCATTGGAATAATTCCTCCACCTCACAAACAGTCACGGGCCTTGCTGCCGGCACTTATCATGTAACTGTTACAGATGGCAGTAGTACAGCATACGCTTCAGTCATTATAAATCAACCTACACAGCTTCAATTGGTATCCATCAATAAAACGGATATCGATTGTCATAACAATACGAATGGAATTCTCGATGCTACTATTACCGGTGGCACAGTACCATACACCTATCAATGGACCAAGGACGGTGTAAATTATGCCAATACTGAGGATTTATCAGGGCTGAGTCAGGGTGGCTATGCATTAACCGTTACCGATGCACGCGGTTGTACCGCCACCGGTTCCAATAGCATTGTTAATCCTCAACCCATTTCCCTTTCAGCTACTGTTGGGCCAATTACCTGCGAGAACAGCAGGAACGACGGGGCTATCAATCTTGATACACCTACCGGAGGATGGCCAACCTATACTTATGCCTGGTCAAATGGCCTTACTTCTCAAAATATTAATTTGCTGAGTTCGGGAAATTATACGGTTACCGTTACCGATTCGCGCAATTGTAAAGCAATGCTTACCAGGACTGTTGGTTATGATTCACCGATGGCTATTACATTTGTGATTAACGATGTGCTCTGCAAAGGAGAAGCAACAGGAAATGCTTCAACACTCGTTTCAGGAGGTCATTCACCGCTTACTTACCAGTGGAACAACGGATCTTCTGCTTCCGGGCTAACCGGGGTAGCTGCCGGTTCATATACCTTAACAATTACGGATAGTAAATCCTGTGTGAAGTCGCAGTCACTGACTATTGGAGAACCAGCATCCGTTCTCGATGTAAATGAAACCGGTAATGGTAACGTAACCTGCCATGGCGGGAATAATGGTTATTTAAATGTTGCCGGTACAGGTGGTACTCCTGGTTACGGATATGTTTGGTCCAATGGGGGATCAGGCACGCTCAATTCAAACCTTACCGCAGCAAATTACACGGTAACTGTAGTCGATAATAACGGATGCCGGGCTACGAAAACGTATGCTGTGACAGAACCCCCTGCTCTTATGTTATCAGAAAATATTGCATCTCACGCCGATCTTATATGTAACGGTGTACCGACAGGTGTAATAGCGG
>DATBXH010001214.1:0-4080 GCA_036514375.1 Bacteroidales bacterium
GCATCGCTTAATGTAAATGTTGAATCGGGTTGGAGGATCTATTTCCCTGCAACCAGCGAAATATTGGACGAGCATATATACAACGATAGCAAAAGTTGGGTTAATACAAGCGATGCCAGAAAAAAAGCCGAACAAGGATTACCTACAAAAGATCATGCTGTTTCAGATGCTGGTTTTTACGCTGGAAATCAATTTGCAATCCGTATTTCTCCGCGTTGGATTTGGGTAAACAGAGAGTATTTTAAAAAGGGAAATAATGATTTTGAACAGGCCCGACGACTGGTTCAGGTTAACGATTGGAAAGGAGCCAGAGCATTGTGGGAAAAATATGTAACCAGTTCCAACCCCAAAATAGCAGGATTTGCATGCTATAACATGGCTTTAGCCTGCGAAATGGATGGCGATTTGGAAAAAGCGATCGATTGGGCCAAAAAAGCATTCACAGATTATAATGTTAAAAGCGCCCGGAACTATGCAAACATTCTTCAACATCGCTTAGATGAACAATCAAGGCTAGATGAACAAATGAAAGGGGTTCAATAAGTTAACTTATGAAGGTTTTAAAAGCATTTTGGAATATTTTACTGGTATCAATATTTACATCCTGCATAACAAGCCGCTATATCGATATTCAGGTTCTTAACCCTGGGTCTGTGAAACTGCCATCAAATATTACCCTCCATGTCGTTGAACCCCAGGAGACAGATTCTGATTATCGTATATTATTGAAAGATTCTACGTTGAATAAAAACTATTTTTGTAAACTATTAACTCACAACTTCGATTCGACCCTCAAAGCGCATTTGGAGGAATCGCCTATGTTTAGTAATTCCAGGATTATAATTCAAAATAATAGTGAACTTCAGAGTAATCTTGAAAAAATCTCACCGGAAAAGAAAAGAGAACATGTTTCAATGTTTTTTGAAAAAATAGATTTAATTGAGAGTAAGGTTTTTGTGGACTACGACCTTTGGAATTACGAATATAACGCTGCTTACAGCTTTTATTATAAATTTAGAATCGAGCTACGAAACATGGGTAGCGATCGAATTTATGACACATACACATTTTCAGATACACTAACCTGGAATAGTAGTAATTTCTATAAGGATATGTTAATTAATGAATTACCAAGTACTTCTCAAGCAACAATAGAAATTGGAAAAATTGCTGGTGAACGTTATGCTGACAAAATGGCCCCATTCTGGACAAGTGAAGAAAGAATGTTATTTTATAGTGGTAACAGATTCATGCGCCAAGGTTATAATCAGTTTTTGGCAAATGACTTGGATGGCTCCATCCAAACCTGGAAACACTTGTACGAAGTTGGAACACCATTACTGGCTTCAGTTGCGGCACACAATATAGCTTTGGTTTATGAGATGCAGGATGATTTCAGTAATAGCGAACTTTGGTTAAATAATTCATTGAAAGCAAGGTATCATTTTCAAACCGAAGAATATCTTGATCGTATCAAAGAACGAAAAGCCGGGCGCAAAAAATTGGACGAGGAAATGATACAGCCATAATTACGTTTGAAACCTTTGTATTCATTTGGTTTAAAGAATAATATAAGTAGGTGTAAAATTTAGGTACACTTTTTGATGAGCGATAGGTATTAATCTACCTGGTTTATGAAAACATACAATCCAATCTTTAGCCTAAGTATCTTTTTGATATTAACTTCATGTACAAGTTATAGATATATTGATATTCAAGTTCTTAATCCAGCTTTGGTAAAAATCCCAAAAGGAAATCTTAATATTGTCATTGTTGATCCTACAAAAACTGGGATGATTGCTAGAGATTCTGTTTTAGAAGATGCCAATAGTACACTCTTGTACGAACAGGTTACTAAAAGTTTTAATGAGACACTCAGACATAAGTTTGCGGAATCTCCTTTATTTCATGATGTTTCCTTCCTAGGTATTAACCGCCATCAGTTTAATCCCAAGCTGAATATTTTTAAAGACACGCTTCGAAAACTGATTAATCCTGATAACCTTAAAACGCAATATGCAAATGAAAAATATTCATTGGCTGTGTTAGAATATAAATTCAAAATTACTGTTGAGAAAGTATCTACCTTTCCTTATGGGGGGTATCAATTGAATAATAAATTTCAGTTTGTTTTATTTAATCTTGAGAACGACGAGGTTTACGATCGGTATCAATTATCAAGAACGATTTACTGGCCTAAGAATAAAATTGACGATGAAATTCCTCTTGCCATTGCAGACGTAAGTAATCAAATTGCTGAAATGTATAGCCAAAGGGTTGTTCCATATTGGATGGAAGAAGAACGAAGAATAATGTATTCATTCTCACAATAGGATGATGCGAAAAGCTTATAAATGCTTTTGCAATGATGATTTAGATCAGGCACTCGAAATCTGGTATAGATTGTACAATATAGGTACTAGGCGACTTAGCTCTAGGGCAGCATTTAACATGGCTCTTATTTATGAAATAAAGGACGAGTTGAACTCATCTGAACTCTGGCTCATCAAATCAATTGAGAAAAAGGTAACCCAATCGTCTGTTAAATACCTGAATGATATTAGGAAACGAAAACTATTATGCGTTTCGCTTGATTCTCAGTTATAAAAATTTCTTTAGCTACTTTAAATTTCTTTATGTTACTTTGTGTTGTTTCATATAGATGAACTCGATAATTCAAAAAAATGGAGTCACTTCATTTTTTTTAACTGTAACAAAACATGATATGATATATAATACTGTTTTCTATGTTATTATAGCGATTATAATTTTAGATTATTTGTTGGAGCGCTGGCTGGATTATCTGAATGCTAAAAACAGAACTGCCCAATTACCCGAAGAACTCAAAGGTATTTATGATGAAGACAAATATATAAAATCAATCGATTACGATAAGGTGAGCAGTCAATTCGAATTGGTAACCAGTTCTTTGAATCTGTTGATCATTTTAACTATGCTGTTTTTAGGAGGTTTTGCCATGGTTGATAAAGTTGCAGGGCTTTACACCTCCGATCCGATTTTTAAAGCACTCATATTTTTCGCGATTCTGGGCTTGGTATCTGATATTATCCACATACCCTTCAGTATTTACGACACATTTGTGATAGAAGAGAAATTCGGTTTCAATAAAATGACCGTCAAAACGTTTATTTTGGATAAAATAAAAGGCTGGTTTCTTGCGCTGATCATTGGAGGTATATTGGCTTATATTATCCTTTGGTTTTACTATCAAACGACAGATATGTTTTGGATATATGCCTGGGCCCTAACATCAGGATTCATGATATTTATGGCCATGTTTTATTCAAACCTTATTGTTCCGTTGTTTAATAAGCAGGAACCCCTGGAAGAAGGTGAATTAAAGGAGGCTATCAGGCTGTTTGCTTCAAAAGCAGGGTTTAAGCTTGACAATGTATACAAAATAGATGGATCCAAACGTTCAACCAAAGCAAATGCTTATTTTACAGGTCTTGGATCCAAGAAGAGGATAGTCTTATTCGATACTCTTATAAAAGAGTTAAATACCAATGAAATTGTGGCTGTCTTGGCTCACGAAATAGGGCATTATAAACGTAAACATACGCTGCAGGGAATTATTCTATCTGTGATTCAAACAGGAATAACCTTTTACCTGATATCTTTGTTTCTTAAAATTCCAGCCCTATCCTTGGCCCTAGGGGTGTCACAACCAAGTTTTCACATAGGCATCATTGCTTTTGGTATTCTATACAGTCCGTTCTCTTTGATTATTGGAATATTAATGAATATCTTATCCAGGAAAAATGAATACCAGGCCGATGCATTTACACGCGATTTCTTTCATGCAGAACATCTGATAAATGCGCTCAGAAAGCTATCGGTTAATAACTTAAGTAATTTAACGCCTCATCCTTTATATGTATTTTTCCATTATTCACATCCAACCTTGCTTCAACGAATTAAAGCATTAAAATAACTTAAGTGGTTAGGAAATAAATTTTATTATCTTTGCAGCCGATTACACACGCACGCACTCCTGATTTCACACATAATTGCCTCTTTAGCTCAGCTGGTTAGAGCAGCTGTTTCGTAAACAGCAGG
>DATBXH010001215.1:0-3803 GCA_036514375.1 Bacteroidales bacterium
TTTTCCGGTTGATAATGAAGTTAATTCCTCTGGCATATATCCACCGTTGTACCCTGTATAATCACGCATCGCTTTATATTCTGCGGCATTAAAAACAGGGTATTTTTGGGCTACTCTTCCCCATCCGTAATAACCATTATAAGTTACGCGGGTTTCAGCATTCTTCCCTCTTTTTGTTGTTACAAGAATAACTCCGTTTGCGCCTCTTGATCCATAAATAGCAGTTGCTGAAGCATCTTTTAAAATGTCAATGGAAGCAATATCATCCGGATTGAGGTCATTTAAACTTCCATCAAAGGGAATTCCGTCAACGACAAAAAGCGGATCATTGGAGCCAAAAATAGATCTCGATCCTCTAATTCTTATCTGATCACCGGCCCCTGGATTCGTACCGGTTCTCTGTATCTCCAGACCGGCAGCTTTTCCCTGAAGAGCCTGATTTATGCTGGCTGCAGGTACCTCGCGTAAAGTCTGATCATCAACATGCACCGTTGCTCCCGTTACATCGCTCTTCTTCATGGTACCGTAGCCAACTACCACTACTTCTTCCAGTTTTTTTACATCTGAAATAAGTTTCATATCGATGGTGGCTTGTCCATTTACAGTTACTTTTTCGGTGATGTAGCCGATAAAGGAGAACACCAGCACTGCGTTTTGACCTGCTTCGATGGTGTATTTACCATCCACATCGGTAATCGCGCCAAATGTTGTTCCTTCAATCTGGACACTTACTCCTGGCAATGGTTGACCATTTGATGCATCTACGACAGTACCTGTGATTTTTTGCTGTTGTACAGCTCTTTTAGGTGCTATTACGACCAGGTTGTTTTCTAAAATGGTGTATGAAATGTCAGTATTTGAAAATAGCTCATTCAGAACTTCTTCAATGTTCTTGTCTTTAACATTTACACTTACAATCCGGTTGATGTCAGTTAGTTCATCGTTATAAAAAAACCGATATGAACTTTGTCCTTCAATGGACCGGAAGACATCTCTTACTTTTGCATTTTCAAGGCTCATAGAGAAACTTTGTCCCTGCGAGAAGGTATTTGCTGAAAATGCAATAGTACAAATGAAGTTAAGTACTAGTGATAGTCTCATAATTAATAGTAGTTTTTTTGGCCCCGTTTTTGAGAAGAAGTGGGCGAGGTGATACTTTTTTTTCATAAATTTGAAAGTTTTAGTGTTAATGATTTGTCATTTCTGTCTTCTTGCGAGGTTGAAAGAAACGACATTTTGGACATTAAATGTTAGGAATCACGGAATGTTAGTGCATTCTGTGATTCTTTTTTTGTGACTTAGGTAGTGTTAGGTTTTTTGTATCATACGCATTTATTTTAGTTAGACATACAGTTAGTTGTTTGATTTAGATATCATTTTATCGTATTTCTTTTTATACAGCGGATCGACGGAAAATACAACGTTGTTACTTGTAATGGAATATTTTATAGGTGCGGATAATTGGATGATTTTCAGTACCTGTTCAAAGGTTTCCTCAGCTAACGTCCCCGAGAATTTGTAGTTTTTCAAACTTTCATTGGCAAACGTTATTTTCACATTATAACGTCGCTCCAGTTTTACGGTTAAATGTCCAAGATCCTCTCCGTCGATGACCCACCGTTTATCTTTCCAGGATGTGATGGGCAACGGGTCAACCTTGGGCTGTACAACAATCTTTTTGTCCGGTTCTTCCGCTTTTTTCTTTTCCACGGCAGGTGTAACATTCTTTTGCAAAGCTTCTGCTGAAGTTTCTTCTGGTGATGATACTTCGGATGTTGGCTTGCTCACAGGTAATTGTTTATAATAGGTAGCTGATTGATTTGGCTTTAAGAAAACCGTACGTTTATTCGATTTATCATTGGTTTCGATGGCAACGGAACCTCTTACCAGCGTGGTTTGGATTATATTTTCCTCCGGATAGGATTTTACATTAAACTGGGTTCCGTAAACCTTCACATTCAATTTGGAAGTTTTAACCACAAACAATCTTTTGTGCGATTTAGTTACATCAAAAAATGCTTCTCCTTCGAGGTAAACTTCCCGGGTATCTTTTAGAAAATTTACCGGATAACGTAATTTACTTCCTGCATTGAGCCAGACTTTGGTGCCATCGGAGAGCGTAACCTGCGATTTAGCACCGAGCGGGACGACAATTTCATTGAATGTTAAACTGGATTTTCGATCGGTAATGAAACTGTTTGCCAGGAAACCTATGAAGAACGCGATTAAAACTGCGGCTGCGGAAGAAATCACAAATCTGACCATCAGTTTCTTTCGGGTATCCTTTTTCTGTTGAATCTGCGACTGGTATTGATTTTTGTAATAACCTGCCATCACTCTGTTCCATCCTTCTTCTTTATTAAATCCGGAAGGTTTTTGAATTATCTTGGTAAAATGATAGTATTCTTTCAGTTCTTCAAAATATTTCCTGTTCTCCGTATTCTCGCGGATCCAGGCTAACGCAGTTTCCCTTTCCTCCTCTGTGGCTGATCCTGCGATGTATTTTATAAGTAATTCGTCCACTTGTGATTAATTAATTTGTTTAAAATTCAGTTTTATTTATGGTAGTATCTAAGAGACCGGAAAATGGCTTTGCCGGTTGACAACAACATGGAAATATTTTTCCGGGGGAACTTATTTTATAAATAACATAATAAAAATCAAGGTAATGTATTCGGTAAGACCTTCTCTGAATTTCTGGAAAGCACGACTCATTTGAGTTTTTACTGTGCCTATGGTGATGTTGAGTTTTTTTGCTATCTCCGAATAGCTCAGATTTTCAAACCGGTTAAGACTATAGATCTCTTTGCATTGCTGTGGCAAAGATTCCAGGACTTCATTGGCTTTTTCTTCCAGTTCATGGGCTATCAGATTTGAGATTGGATGGTCATTGACTGCGGGAAGCAATAATTCGTTGTCGGTTAATGTGTAATGCAGATTCTCGTGGCCTTTTTTTCCCGTTTTAAGTTTATCAAGATACTTGAGGCAATTGTTGTGTACACTTTTAAACAAGTATCCCCGTAAAGAAAAATGAATTGGCTGATTTTTGGCATTAAGCCATAAGTGAATAAAAATGTCTTCTACAATTTCTTCGGCAGCTTCATGGCTTTTCGTCAGGCTCTCTGCATATAAGCACAGACTTTCATAATATTTATCAAAGATCGGTTTAATGGCAGCTTCCTCTCCATTTTGCAGTTGTATCAGTAGTTCTTCCTCTGATTTCATTTTCAAAGGCAATCAGGTAATAGTTCCTAAGTAATTATTACAATTCTAAAATAGAAAAAAATTGCATAAATATATACAAATCCTATTCTTTCGAAGAATTTTAGGAAAAGTTTGTTCGGAATTGTTTTTGCCGGGACACGATTTGCCTGGTCCAATCCCCGGAAAGCTCATTTGTTATTCCGGGATTGTAACTGCGAAAAGAAATTAATTATCTTGCACCTATGAAAAATATCAGGTTTTGAAAAAAATAATTTAGAAGAATGGAAAGATATAAATTCAATAAATGGTTGACGTGTAATATGTTTATAGCGATATTATTCCTGAGCGGAACCGGCAGGACATTTGCAGGTAACGGGAATGACTGGGCAATCCGGATGGCTCAATCGGAAATGAAACGGCATCCCGAAGGCTGGATGGTTGATTTGGGGAAGGCTCCTCAATGGAATTATACCCAGGGGCTTGTTTCGCTGGCATTTCTGAAGGTCTGGGAACTGAATCATAATCTGGAATATTTTAATTATGCCAAAGGGTATGCGGATAAACTGATTGACTCCCTTGGAAATATCGTAGGCTATAAA
>DATBXH010001216.1:0-3052 GCA_036514375.1 Bacteroidales bacterium
TGTTAGAGATTAAAACCAGCAGGCAACAAGTGTGGGAGCTGTTGTTGCTATCTGTAATAGGAATAATAACAACATCTTTGATTGTGGTGTTAATTCAAAAAAAGAATCAAATGAGATCAAATAATATGCTTGTGATTAAAAACCGAGAAATAGTTAAATCCGAAAGATTGTTATATGAGAAGAAAAAAGAGCTGGAAAATATTATTGATTCGTACAGAGAACAAAATATAAATGATAACCATATACATGCTGAAAAATACTCCCAGTCAAAACTTGACAAAACCGATGAGAAATTACTTCTGGAAAGCATTGAAAAACTTATGACAGACGACAAACTTTTTCTGCAGAGCGATTTGTCGTTGGATAAACTGGCAAAACAACTTGGCACAAACCGGAGCTATATATCACAGGTGATAAACGATAACTACAAACAGAACTTTAATAACTTTTTAAATCAATACCGAATCAAAGAAGTATGTTATCTTTTATCCGATCCCGTAAATCAGAATAAAACCATCGAAGGAATTGCGCAAGAAGTCGGGTTTAATTCAATTACAACATTCAACAGATGCTTTAAAAAGCATACCGGAGTAAATCCTTCATTCTATATGAAGGTCTCCCGAACAGAATAAAATATTGTTCAATTTATAAATTGACAAATATCCGGTTTATTTAGAAAGTTTGCCGATGCTATTTTTACAAATGTTTACTGCTTTATCTGCAAAGCCGAAACATTCATTAAAAATTTAATCTGAATCATTTATGAAAATAGCATTCTACCAATTTATTCAACAACAAAAGAAGACAGTTCTTTTAATTTGTCTTTTAGGAACAATATTTTTCTCTCAAGCTTCCGGAAAAACAGTAATGTACGGAACAACTCAATATGGTGGCGCGAATGGAAAAGGAACTATTTTTGAATATGATCCTGTAGCCCATACATATACTGCCAAATATAGTTTTGATGGCACAAACGGATCTTATCCCATGGGTTCCTTGCTGGAATACAACGGGAAGTTTTATGGCCTGACCTCCGCCGGAGGACCCAGGAATTTAGGTGTTCTTTTTGAATTTAATCCTGTTAATTATGCATACGCAGTAATAGATTCATTTAACGGTGTTAAAAAAGGCGCTGTTCCCTATGGCTCTCTTACACTTTTTCAGAACAAACTGTATGGGATGACCAAAAATGGCGGGATACTGGATGAAGGTGTCATTTTTTTTTACGATCCTGCTGCAGGAGTTATAAAAAAGCTATGGGATTTTAATGACGTAACATATGGTAAGAATCCTTACGGTTCTTTAGTTGTATACAATAACACATTGTATGGTTATACGACTAACGGAGGTGCCAGTGGTAATGGATTAATGTTTTACTGGTCATTTGAAGACAGTACCGGCGTAAAAGTATCGGATCTTGCTGCCATGTACGGAAAACCATATGGAACACCGGTTCTCTATAATAATAAACTGTGGGGAACATTCCGAACCGGAGGAAGTTATAACAAAGGGGCATTATATTCATTTTGTGGTGTGGGTTGCGGATTCGATTTATACAATGAATTTAGTAATACATATCATACCGATGGGGATTATCCGGAATGTTCCGTAGTAATATACAATGGAAAACTATACGGAACAACAACTACAGGAGGATCTAACGGAAGTTACGGTACCTTATACGAATGCAGCTTAACAAGTCCCTTTACTTTTGCAGTGAAATATAATTTCAAAAATGATGCACTTGGTTATTATCCTTGCGGAGGATTAACACAATACAATGGTAAAATTTATGGAGTTACCCGCTATTCCAATTCATCTGCCGGTTCCATTTTCGAATATAGTCCTTCAACCGGAACAATGACAAACAGCGTTGCTATGACTTCTGCGAATGGTTATAATCCTGGATATACAACTTTAGTGCCATATAATGTACGATATAAATTATCAGTAAGAGTCTTTGACGGAGCAACCGAGTTGAAAGATGCGGTAGTAACACTAACATCCAATAACAGAAAAGTCCCTTATAACTCTACCGCTTATTCGATGGACACTGTTTCCGGTATTTATTATTATCAGATCTCAAAGCCGGGTTATGTTACAAAAACAGGAGCATTTACCATTGCAGATGCAAATTACAGCGAAGGCATAACATTGTCAGCTTCTCCTGTTCCCTTTATAACAGTTAATACCGGTTTATCCATTCTCGAAGGTAATACTTTAATAATCCCTTCAGGTAAGTTAGCTGCAGCAGATATGCAACAGGGAGCATCGTCGCTAACTTTCACTGTCACCTCGGCTCCAACTCACGGACGTCTCGAGAAAACAAACAATGCCGGCACAGCTATCAGTTCTTTTACCCAGGACGATATCAACAATAGTTTGATACAATACGTTAACGACGGAATTACCGGAACTTCAGACGGATTTTCTTTTACAGTAGACGATGGAACAGGAAACACAACCGCAGTAACAACTTTTACTATCACTGTTACAGCAGTAAACGATGCCCCAGGTTTTACCAAAGGCGACGATGTAACTGTAAATGAAAATGTTTCGACGCAAACAATAACCAATTGGGCTACTTCAATTTCAAAAGGAGGAAGCGACGAATCGTCTCAAACATTGAGCTTCCGCGTTACAAACGACAATAATTCACTGTTTTACACACAACCATCTATTTCATCAAGTGGTACGCTTACTTTCAGACCTGCTACGAATGCCTACGGCACAGCAATAGTTTCCGTACGCTTAGGTGATAATGGCGGCAGGGTAAACGGTGGTGTGGACTCGAGCGATGTAAAAACCTTTCTGATCACTGTGGTTCAACCGCCCTTCATGACAGTGTCAACCAATTCTTTGAATATTGCAGGGAGTTCTGCCGGAACTTTTTCTTTTAACATCAATTCCAACATCAGTTGGAGCGTTACGTGTTCTCAAAGTTGGATTCAATTGCAGACTTCATCCGGTTCGGGCAATAATACCATTAACATAACGGCAATAGATAATCCGGCTACCAGCGAACGAACAGCTTCAATTACAGTTACAGGGG
>DATBXH010001217.1:0-7095 GCA_036514375.1 Bacteroidales bacterium
TGTCATTGAAAGATATTAAACAAGCGAAAAACCTTGTAATGGGCAGAAAATCGTTTGAAGTTTTTCAACGGGCTTTTGGCAGTACAGCCGCAATCAAAGCCGCCTTTCCTGATGTAGAATTTGTTTGGCTTTCTACAACAATGCAAACAACAGACGATTACAAAGTCGTAAGTAGTCCCGAAGAAGCCGTAAAATACTTGTCGGAAAAAGGCTTTAATAAAATTCTTATTGGTGGTGGAACAGAAACCTACAACGCTTTTTTAGAAAAGGATTTGATAACGGAAGTTATTCTTAATGTTATTCCGATCATAACAAACGGTGGCAATTTAGGGAACAGTAATGAACTGAACATAAAGCTCAAATTGTCGGAACACAAACTTTTGACTGACGATGTTATTCACATTCGTTACAGCAAAATTTGAACTAAAAGCCCAGCTTTGCGGGGCTTTTAGTTTTTGATGCTTACAAATGCAGTTCGGGAATTTGCGTAAACAAGTTTTGCCATTCGGGGCCTTTTTCCACTATGCCAAGTTAACGGCTGTGTTTATTATGGTTTAATCGTCACAATCACTCTTTTATAACTTGATAAATTAGGTGTTCCCTTATCCGTTACTTTCAAAATAAAATGGGCGGTGACTTCTTTATCAACTTTTGGGGCAATTATGTATGCTCCATGAGTATTCTCCGTTCCTTCAATTTTTATTAAATTCTTATAAGTTCCTGCTTCCGGATAGTTAAACCACAAGAAACTGAAACTGTCGCCATCAGGGTCATAAGTATCAAACGCATCTAATCCGAATCCTTGTCCAGATTTAACTGTGATTTGTTCAGGCTGATTTAAAACAATTACCGGTGCATGGTTAGATTCGTTGAATGATTTTGTACACCAATCCATACGGGCAGCAAAATCATTTTGAAAATCATCTCTCCAACGCCATAAAGTAACTTTATTATCTTTAAATGTAACGGTATCCATTTTTACTGTTCTTCCATAATCATTTGAGATATAAGGAATATAATTATCCACAGCATTTGTCCAAATTTTTCTTGTTTCGGGTTCAGATGGAACTCCCGAACCGCCCTTTTTCTGAGTTGAGAAGTCTGGTTTATATAGTTCATATCTTCCACCCCAGCCGCCCCATTCAGGATGTTCGGCATTGTTTAATCCATTCAATATTAACGATAAAAATGATGGAGTATCTCCTTCCATTCCCCATGCAACATCAGGATAAGCGGCGCCAAGTGGTCCATGCCCTTGTTGTATATTTTGAGCAAGCCATTTGTTGCTGATTTTACTATTGTCAATTCCTTGGATAAAACTATTTATACCATTCCAGGTTGCACTGCCATAATCATCTCCAGGACTAACAATATAATACAAGTCCGGAAAATTATTTCTAATCCATATGCCGCTATCATCTTGGTCAGAAATAGCATAAACTCTAAGTTTTGATATTAATAGTTTTTGTTCTTTTTCGGTCTTTGTGTTTTTAATTTTATATAATGCTTGTGCTAGTGTATTTGAACCACCCCAAATTGAAACCCATAATGGACGTTCATCTGCTTTTTCAAGTTCCTTGATTATCCAATCAGAGCCTTCTGAATCCTTATTTTTACCTACTCCTAACATACCATATTCACGTAATCCTTGTTTAATTAATGGAAATAGTGTTTCTGCTTTTGGGAAATCTTTATCATGCTTTAAAAGATTAGGTTGTACTTTATCGTATGCCTGAACTATTTTTTTGATGGATTCGGGATTGACCATTGTTTTATGCCAACAAGAAGTTGTGGCTATTAAACCTTTAATGTCAATCTCATTTGAATACAATAACAATCGAATCAATGATTGAGTATCGTCAGGGTCTGCTTCAATGTCAGTCAGAATAATCAGCCGGTTTTTTTGAGTCATTTGTCCATAAAGTGAACCAAATGTCAATGAAATAAATAATAAAAAGAGATAGGTCCTCATGTTATAATTTGTTTTTTACTTTTTCAAATTTACAATTTTCCAATTAGGTTCATGCTCCGAGTCGAAGTCAACATTGCCGCTAAACGGAAAAGTGTTTATGAAGTTGTGGTATTTGAAAAATATCAGATTCAACTAACCAATAAAGCAAAATAGTAATTTATAGCTGAATACTCATTCGTCCAGCCACCATTTCATAAACACACTGTTAGGCGTTCGTTGTTTTCTGCTTATACTTTTCCGTTGTATGTTGGGTCAAATTCCACAATCCATTCAATACCGTATTTGTCTCTAAAACAACCGAAATATGAACCCCAAGGACTGTCACCGATCGGCCCTTCTATTTGTCCTCCTACTGAAAGCCCATTAAATAATTTGTCTGCTTCTTCTTTACTTTCCGTAATGATTACAATTTTACTTCTGTCCTCATTTTCGTTGGTTTTTCCCAAACTTTCCGGGACATCATTTGCCATCAACATATTACTTTTACCGATTGGCAAAGCAATATGCATAATTTTATTTTCTTCTTTTTCTGCTACCGGGAATTCAGGACTTGCAAGGTCTTTGAAACGAATAACCTTTGCAAACTCTCCGCCAAATACTGATTTGTAAAACGTAAATGCTTCTTCGGCATTTCCGTTAAAGTTAATGTGAGGATTAATTAGTGCCATAGCTATTAAGTTGATTTTTACGGTTCAAATGTACTGCTTAACCGTAGAATAGATAGGGTGTAATCGCGTCAAAAAAGAGGTTGATTGCGCCTATAGTTATATGGATGTGTCCGCCTCAGTTGGTTGAAAGTTATGAATTACAATGATGCCTAACGTTCCCGGCTAAGCGGCAGTTTTATTGTCGTCTTTTATCAGTTGCAGCAATAGCAAAGGCAATTCCACTATATGCAAGCGCTATAAATGCACTGGTAACTTCACTTCCAATATAAGTCACCGGAGAAGTAATCACTCTGGGGATGTGAAGAATAATAAACCATGTAAAAATCATTGTACCTAAAAGAGTGGCAACTAGTCTGGTCTTTATTTTCAAAATAATCGCAAGGCCGGAACCAATTAGTGCTGTGCCGGTAAAATAAATCCAGAACAGATGGTAGGGGATCCATGATGGAACATAGTCTGCTGCCTCTTTGGCAAATAGAAAATGATCCATTCCAAAACTGATAATCGTTATCGAAAATAAAATAGATCCAAAAGGCATTAGTTTATTCAAAAACCTGATAAGCGTATTTTTATTTTTCTCTGAAGAGCAGCCGGCAATTACAAATGCACCGCCAGATAATGCTAATTCTTTCATTGCATTTTCCCAGTCCCCAAAATGCAAATAATTTGAGCTTACCATAAATTGATATGGAATAAAGTAAAAGCAAAATATCAATAGAAGCACACTTCCTAACACGATCGAAATTGTCATTTTTTTCTTTTCAAAAACAATACAAGCCCCGGCCAAAATAAGTAGAGCTCCGGAAATATAAGCCAGCATTACAAGATTGGGAATCCAGAGATGCTCCGGAGGTATTAGCATATAAGGATAATCACGATAATAAATGGTAAGCAATCCTATGACGACTATAGAAAAACCATAAAAGATACGACCAACATTAGATAGATTTCTCATTTTTTTAGAACATATTGATGTCTTTTTCAATGTGAGCTGCCAAAAATGCCTGGGCATACCTGATTGGTTTTCCCGTGTAAGCATCCTATTAGACTAACCTTTTGTTAAACAATTAATAACAGAAAATTTTAGATTTTGTTTTTATAAAAAAACTCGTTCATTGACTTATGACATAATCAAATTTAAAAATTATTCTTTTAGTTGTAATATGAATCCAAATTGTTGAGAAGCTAGTGCGTTGGCTGTATCTCGGAGCATCTATCTTTGGTTCTCCTGGCTTGCAGGAAACGGTTCGCGTATATGCTTTGCGGCACTATATAACCAAAAGAGACCCTCTCCGCACCTTTAATGAAAGCGTAAACGGAGATCTGAGCCGGCATGGCATATACTGTGTTGGTTAAAGTAATTCTTTAATCAGTGCTTCAAATTCCTTTCCATCAGTTATTTTACCAACAGAATCTACTGGAATTCCGCCTTCTACATCCCTTAAAACCCCTTGCTTATCTATAAAAACGTTCATAGGAAACGCATTTATTCCCAAATCATTAAGATATTTGTCTGCATTGCAGATATGAACAAAATTAAAATCGGTTTTCCTTAAAAACTTCTCAACCTGTTTTTTGTCCTCAAATGTAACCGATATAAAATTCATTTTGTCAGCATATTTCTCACACAGTTTATTCAATGTTGGCATTTCCATAATGCAACCGGAACAATGTGTAAACCAAAAATTAATTAGAGTTGGCTTACTTTGATTCCCAGCAATTTGAATGCTATCTCCTTTGATACTCACCATTCTTTTCTGAGGAAAGACATTATTAATATATTCAAAAATTTTAGCTGATGAGGAATTTACTATATAGATATTTCCAACTTTTACATCATATTTAAATGGCTGTATTATGGAATCTGATGAAGATACAATTTCATAAAAGTGGTAGTTAATATTTGTTTTCTTCGTGGAGTCTGAATATTTATCCCAAAGCTTTTTTTTAAAATTTTCGAACTCTACCTTGTTCAAATAATCACCTGTATAGAGGTTTTTATAAATATTAGGCTCTGGTCTCTTGTGATGACAGCTTAAAGAAAAGACAGCCAAAAAAATTAAAATCACATTTTTCATATCTTAGCGTTTATCTGTATTTTATTATTGTAGCAAAAAACGGTCGCGGCTATGAAACGTAGGGGATTGCGTGATTACGTCTGTATCAACCGTTACAAACCTTGCCAGCGGGCAAAAATGTTGCATAACCACTTAAACCCCTATGTTTTATGAGCCGTTGTTAGCGGGTCGTTAATTTTTTTTCGTTGACCTGTCGGCTGTCATTGCTTGTTTGTTTTTATTTGTTTGTCTATTGCATCAAGTAACCCGTCTCTGAAGGTGTCGTATCTAAGATTCCAGAACATAATGCCACCTAATTTATTCTCAATCGCATATTTTGTTTTAAGTGAAACAGATTTTTTATCATCAAAAGTTACAAATGTTTTTAGTTTCGGGTTGTACAGAAATGGGGCTTGTGCTATGCTGTCCCAATGATATTCATAGCCCTCGTTTTCTTTAAATGTCTCGAAAACCTTCCTATATTCTACATTTGTTTTGAAAGTACCGGATCTTCCTAAACCATTAGTTACAGAATCCACATTTCCTGAGACTTCGGCGTAAAATCCTGCGCCAATTATTATTTTATTCATTGGCACACCAATACTATCTAATCTATGAATTCCAATATCGGCACTTTCATTTTGAAATGGTGAAGAATACAATGCAGCGTGATGTCCTGTTTGCCCTTTTGCATTGCTTGGCAAACTATAAGTCATAAGATTTACGTAATCTACTAATGGCATAACTTTTTGCCAATCAATTGATAAATCTATATACATTTTAAATGAATTAGCATCAAAACATATTTCGCTTTTTGCAGGAAGAGTGTTACGTAATTCTTTTATCAATGATGTGAAATTTTCTTTATCATCAATAGAAGCTTTATGATTTTCGTAACCGCCAAACACAGGGCTTTCCCAATCTATATCTATACCATCAGCATTATATTTTTTGAGTAAATCGTTGACAGATGTTACAAACTCTTTTCTACCACTATCAGAAGCAAATACATCTGAACAAGTTTCGCAACCGCCCCAACCACCAAAACCAACAAGAACTTTTAATTTTGGATGCTTTGCCTTTAATGCTATGAAACGCTTTAATCTATCTTCATCTGCGCTATCTTTTAAGTTGATTTTATTTCCTTGTAAATTTGTAAAGCAGAAAATTAAGTGAGTCAACTTATCAATTTCGAATTTTTCAATGTTACCACCTTCGTATAGGCAATAGGCAATTACTCGGAAGTTGTCTTGATTTTTTTCGTTTATTCTTGTCGATTTTTGACAGAAAGATGAAGACAGTATAGGACTTAAAAGTACTAATGTTAATAAAATTCCTTTTCTCATTTTGTATTTAATCTTAGTGTTTATTGTGCACCAATTTTATTCCTTCTTATAATTTTCCTTTAATACTTTATCAATTATCATATTTTGAAACCTTTCAGGTTCATCAATATTTGGATGATGTGCTGAATTTTCAAACCATATAATTTCCTTCTTCGGCGCTTCAAGTTTTTTACAAAAATCGATAACTAATTCAGGTGCACATGCTGCAATCCGATCATGCTTTCCTTCAAAAAAATAGATTGGTACATTTATTTTAGTAATGCTATCAATTGCAATAAAAGTATACTTCCCTTCTGGTTTTCCATTTGATTCTCTGACAAACTTCATAGATTCGTTATATTTATCAAGATAACCGTCAAAATAATAAGGAGATGTTTTTATTACATCAAACAGGTTTTTACCATTATAATATATTCCTCTATATCTAGTAATTAATTCTCTTGGAACAAGATGTTTTTCCTTAATTTTGGATATTGAAGCTGTATCATTGTCTTCACTTAATCTTTCAAAAAGCCACTTGTATGTAATTTCTCTTGATTTAGTATCATTAACAACTTGCCCCATACCTATATATGCATAATATAAATTAGGAAATTTCTCTATTAGATGCATCCCCAATACACTTCCAAATGAATGACCTATAATAAAAATTTTATCTTGTTGATATGTCTTCCTTAATTTCTCAGTTAAACAAACTGCATCATCAAATACTTTTTCAAATGAAATATCGGAACTTTTTAGAGTCTCATTATATGACAATGCTGTACCCCTTTGATCCCATTGAACTACTGTGAAATAATTAATCACTTTGGTCATGCAATAATGATTGATAAACATCTCAGATGTCCCTGGGCCTCCATGAAGCCATAATAAAACAGGATTATTTATATTTTTTGATTGTACAAGTATTTTCTGTTTAGTCCCATTGATTTCAACATCATATAAACTATCAATACGTAAGCCTGAATTCTCTATTTTTTTTTGACCGTATAGATTGAATCCCAAAATTAGTATGATAATTTTCGTAAGAATCAGTGTTTTTTTCATTTTAT
>DATBXH010001218.1:0-4911 GCA_036514375.1 Bacteroidales bacterium
AATAGTTGATGATTTATTACATTTTGTTTGGAAAAATTATGAGCAGTATTGCAATAAAGATCAAAAGATTCCTGAGAAATACAGGATATTTATAGTAAGGGAATTCTCATCGAAGCTAGAAGATATAGTTTGTAATGAAGAAAATAGTTCCAATATTCTGTTAACCATTGCCCTCATCCCCATAAAAAAAGTTATTGAAAATAAACGGATCAAAATAACATTTCGTTTAGTATATTATTTAAGAGATTTGCTGAATGAAATAAACATTTATACCCGCCTGAACGGAGACGATAGGGATGAGGTTAAGTTAATAAGACGACTTATACACATCAATTTTAATACTATACATTTTGCAAATTATGTTGTTTCGTATTTACGGCGAGAACTGAATAAAATTGATAACACAACGGAACAGATTGAAAAACTGGCCTGGTATTTAAAAATCACAAATCAAATTTCCATTAAGCCTGGTTATAGCCTCATTGATAAACAGCAGGATATAAAGGAATTTTTAATTGTATGAATTCTTGAAGAGGTCAGTTATCTTGAAAAGAAGCTGCAATTAGCAGGAGTACCTAGCACTATGCATCGAGTGATGGAACAAAATTTTAAGCTGGCCACTGAATTATCGGTACCTCAAGTTGCCTGCCTCCTCAGACTGTTTTAAGAATAAGAACAAGACTGATGTTATAAGGTTTTATGCTATGTTTACGAAATCAAAACGCAAGGAAAATATAACCTACCAGAGCTTTCGATCCAAATTTTACAATATTGATGAGTCGTCCAAAGAGGAAATAAAAAGCCTAATCATTCAGCTCTTGAAGAATATACAGGATTTGTAATGAATCGAGTAGACATTTATAGAATTAACTAAGTTGTGCCAGTTTTTTTTCATTTATGGCTTTTGCCGGTTTATTTGAAAGCTTATTACGAAGTAGAATCATGTCGTCACTTACTTTCTTTTCAATTACTTTGGCATAAATCTGGGTGGTTTTGATACTTGAATGCCCCAATAGTTTTGAAACGGTTTCGATAGGAACACCATTGGTCAATGTTATTGTAGTAGCAAAAGTATGCCTTGCCAGGTGAAAGGTTAGATTCTTTTCAATACCACATAGATCGGCAATTTCCTTTAGGTAACTATTTAGTTTTTGATTTGACATCCTAGGTAAAAGACTTCCTAAATGGAGTACTGCAGCATTTTCCGCATATTTCTGGATTATTTTGATAGCCTCTGTAAGAAGAGGAATCTTAACTGATTCATCAGTTTTTTGGCGATGTGTAATCAACCATGATCCTCCATCGATTCCTATGGCAAGATTTTTAGGCGTGAGTTTCATGACATCTACATACGCAAGACCTGTATAACAACTGAAAATAAACAGATCTTTGACCTGTTCTAATCTTTGAATTCGAAAGTTCTTGTTTTGAATAGTTTCTATTTCTTCCATCGAAAGAATGTCCCGTTCGACTTTTCTTAATGAACATTTGAAGTTGCAAAACGGATTACGGAGCATCCAGTCATTACGAACTGCGTCGTTAATGATTTTCTTTAGATTGCGAATGTATTTCATTGCAGTATTGTGATCGATATTGTCCACTGATTTTAGGTAGAACTCAAAGTTGGTTATGAACTGATGGTTTAAATCCTGTAAATAAAAATCTGATTTTTTGTATTGTTGAGTGATGAAGCTTGCTACTTTCTTGCGTACAGTATAATATTTTGATAATGTAACCCGTTCAATATTAATACCAACAGACTTTTCCATTTGTTCGTTGTGGAAATCAAAGATTTGAAGAAGGGTTCTCTTTTCTTCTTTTTCTCCGGTAAACTTAAGTTTCAATGATTCTGCAGTAATAAACTCATCAAACATTGACATTTGAGTATATAGCTTGAATAGTTCTGATTTGACCTGGTTAATGTAATTATTCACAGTCCGTGCTTCTTCATTGGTTCCTTTCATACACCCTGAGTGACTGTCCCATTTTTCTTCCTGGACCTTTTTCTTTAAGGAGATTTCTGCGCGTTTTCCATCAATAGTTATTCTGGCAAATATTGGCAATCCATCATTTGTTGCTTTAGATTTATTTGCCCAGACAAGAATTGAAAATGTTTGAGTTGTTTTCATGTTTTTTTAACAATTAGGTGACCAAATTCACATTTTTTTGATTTGTTTTGGAGTGTTTTAGTCGATATTAAAACATGAATATCAATTAGTTATACAAAATTCGGTTACCTAAAATAGGAAATAAAAATAAGTAACCGAATAGGTTACCTACAGGATGGTTATTTTTGAATTTATTTGAAAATGCAAAATAAAAAAACCGCTTAAACTGTGACATTTAAGCGGTTTTAATTTTGTTTGACTTTCGTCTGGCGGTATGGACGGGACTCGAACCCGCGACCCCCTGCGTGACAGGCAGGTATTCTAACCAGCTGAACTACCACACCGTTTTGCTGTTTTGCGTTGCAAAGATAGCGCTATTTTTAATTCTGCAAATAGCACCTGCGAAATTTTCACAATTTTTTTTCTCTTGCAAAAAAGCTGAAGTTCACACTACCGTAATGCCGGTGATCAACCAGATTAGGATGATCAGTGAAACTCAATTTTTTAGGATGTTCCAAAATGAACATTCCGTTTTCTTTGAGGAGTTCTCTTGTAAGGATCAAATCTGGCAGAGTTGCAAGATCCTCCATGTCGTAAGGCGGATCGGCAAAGATAATATCGAATTTGCGTGTACAGGTTTTTAAAAATACAAATACATTCGTTTTGTAAACAAAGAGCTTGGAAAGCTTCATTTCCTGTGCGGTCTTTTGTATAAAAGCTGCATGTCTGTGATTTGCCTCAATAGCTTCAATATGTCCGCAACCTCGTGATGCAAACTCAAAACTGATGCTTCCGGTCCCCGAAAACAAATCGAGAACTTCTATTTCTTCAAAGTCTATCTGATTAGCCAGGATATTGAAAAGGCTTTCTTTAGCGAAATCGGTAGTCGGCCTCGCTTCGAAACCCTTGCCGGGATTAATGATTTTTCCTCTGAATTTACCGCTGACTATACGCACAACGAAAGATTAAAAAGGTTGGCAAATCGGGTAAGTTGAAACTCATCAAAGATATAACTGTAGGTAAATTTATCCGAAGGTCTTATAAATTTAATGTGAGCCAGCACATGGTTGAGGTACTCGAAGATATCATCATGTCTTTCCATATCTGCCGAAACAAAAGTATCGGTGCAAATGGTGGGGAGCTTAAACTGTTCCAGAACGTTTAATATATAATAGGCAATATCTGGTTTCTCACGGTAAGTAAAAGAGTTGAAAAATTCCAGCTTCTTCAGGTGAGCCAGCCCTATGTCTATAATTCCCTGATGAATGGAAATGTAACATTTGGTGCGCGGCCAGTGTGCCGATTCCTGTATCATGTTTTCGATAAACGGGGTAGAACGGTGAAAGATCGTCAGGGATGGAAAAACCTTTTTAAATTTTTCTATCGTTGTATCCGGACAGGAAAAAATATTGGCAGCTATGGAACTGGGCAGTTTGTTATAAAGAATCGTGGAGCTTGTTTGAGGGGTCAATGTAAACTTATAATAATCACTAGCCTTCGACTCATCGAAATACGGAGTGGGAATAAGTATGCTCTGACCTGCATCGTACAACAAGTAGGTCTCCTTAAAAGCTAATGAAAGGAGATCGTCATGTTCCAGAAGCGATGGAAGTGATTCCGGCTTACTTTCGGTCTCCGGATAATGACGGAACGCAATGAATTTGCTTCGGATTATGTCGAACAAACAAAAGGAGAGACCATTTAAACCATATTGAATTGAGAGATTGTAGTTATGAGCCTGATTTTTATCAAAGGTCTCGTCTAGAAGGTTTATCTGGTGCATGTTATCGTTATTCCGGATTTTCTTTTATCTGTAATAAAAAACACGTAGGTTTGAGGCAAAATTATAAAAAGAAATTTAATAGCATATTTTTAAGCTATGATTAAAAATCACATAACTACGGTTATGATGAAATATCTGACGTTTACTCCAACGTCAGATCAGACAAAATTACTGGATCTTTTTTCTGATTTTGTTTTAAATCAAAACGATAGGGGGCTGTTGCTTTTGAAAGGTTACGCCGGAACCGGCAAAACCACCATGATCAGCATATTTATTAAGATGTTACAGGAATTTAAAGTCAAAACAATACTGCTGGCCCCGACCGGTCGTGCTGCAAAGGTGTTATCCGGCTATTCCGAAACTCCTGCTACTACTATTCATAAGAAGATATACCGTCAGAAATCATCTAAGGATGCGTTTGGAGAATTCTCACTAGACAAAAACCTTCACACCAATACATTTTTTATTGTGGATGAAGCATCGATGCTTTCGGCACAAAACTTTGAATCGTCTATTTTTGGTTCAGGTAACCTGTTGCAGGATCTGATCAGTTATGTTTACAACGAAAAGAATTGCAAGCTTATCCTTGTTGGCGACGTAGCTCAGTTGCCGCCTGTGGGTCTCCCAATAAGCCAGGCAATGGACAAACGATTTCTTCATGGATTTAATGTGAATGTTGTGGAATGCGAGTTGAAGGAGGTTGTCCGTCAATCAAAAGAATCGGGTATTCTTACCAATGCCACATCCATCAGGGGCCTCATTGATACGGAGAATTTTGATCATCCTCGTTTTTTTATCAACGGAATGCCTGATGTTTTTCGCATCGCAGGGAATGAGTTACTTGATACGTTATCCACCGTCTACAGAAAATATGGACAGGACGATACGATTGTGATCTGCCGTTCCAATAAAATAGCCAATAAATATAACCAGGGCATCCGGAATCATGTACTTTTCAGGGAAGAGGAACTTTCGGCAGGCGATTACATGATGGTAGTCAAAAATAATTATTTCTGGCTG
>DATBXH010001219.1:0-4138 GCA_036514375.1 Bacteroidales bacterium
AATCGTTAACGCTGATATCCACGTTTGTACCAACCTGGCTTGTGCCGGCATTTCCCGGTGCAATAAAAAGTTTTTCAAGTTTATTGCTCTGGGCTAATTTCCAGGCAATGGCATGTTCTCTTCCGCCTGATCCTATAAGTAAAATTCGCATTATATTTTCATCGATTATTTGCCAAAAATATAAAATAAAACCACTATACCACACATAAATATTAACGGGGCTGGTTTTAAAATCAACAAAATTTGTCTTTCTTTGCTTTTATTAAATTTAAGCTACTAATTATTTTATAAATAGCTCAATGAAAAAATTCAAATTTATCAATAACGTTACCGGTTGGGTTATATTTGCCATTGCTTCGGCAGTTTATATCATGACCATCGAACCTACGGCGAGTTTTTGGGATTGCGGCGAATTTATTGCAACGGCATTAAAGCTCGAGGTTGGTCACCCCCCGGGAAACCCTATGTTTCAAATGCTTGGTAATATAGCAACATTATTTGCAGGCCATAACAATGCATTGATACCTGTAACGGTAAATATTTATTCTGCCCTTTGCAGCGGATTTACCATTTTGTTCCTTTTCTGGAGTATAACACACCTTGCCCGTAAAATAATCGGGAACAAAGAGGAATATACGACAGGGCAATTGCTGGCCATTATGGGAAGCGGTATTGTAGGTGCTCTTGCATATACTTTTTCCGATTCTTTCTGGTTTTCGGCAGTGGAAGCTGAGGTTTATGCATCCTCTTCGTTTTTTACAGCCATTGTGTTTTGGGCCATCCTGAAATGGGAGGATGTGGCCGACGAAAAATATGCAAACCGCTGGTTAATACTTATCGCTTATCTGATGGGATTGTCCATTGGTGTGCACCTGCTGAACCTGTTAACCATACCTGCACTCGGATTGGTATATTATTTCAGGAAATACACCGTAACCCGCAAAGGCCTGATATCTGCCATCGCTATTTCTATGGTGATATTGCTGGCTGTATTGTACGGAATCATCCAGGGCCTCTTTAAAGTAGCCTCCTGGTTTGAACTGATGTTTGTCAACGGATTCGGGTTACCGTTTAATTCGGGCTGGATCTTTTACACCGTTGTATTGGTTGGAGCCGTGGTGTGGGGTATCTGGTACACTTCCAAAAAGGGTAAAGTAATGTGGAATACGGTTCTCCTTTGTCTGGCCGTTATTCTTCTGGGATACTCTTCCTATGTGATGGTTATTATCCGGTCCAACACGAATACACCATTGAACGAAAATAATCCTTCCAATGTGTTTAACCTTCTTTCGTACCTGAACCGCGAGCAATATGGTGATAGACCATTGTTTTTCGGTCAGTATTACAGCGCCCCCATTCGTGAATCGAAGAATGGCTCCGCTATCTGGGGAGAGAAGGATGGTAAATACGTTGAGATTTCCCATAAACCGGAATACAAATACGATTCTCAGTTTACCACTCTCTTTCCACGTATGTATAGCCGCGAATCGAGTCACGTTGAAGCATACAAGGAATGGGCAAGGATAAAAGGGACGCCCATTGCAACCACCAACGAAAGAGGTGAGCAGGAAACCATATACAAACCTACCTGGGGCGAAAACCTTCTTTTCTTTTTCAGATACCAGGTTGGTTTTATGTATTTCAGGTATTTTATGTGGAATTTTTCAGGACGCCAGAATGATATTCAGGGTCACGGAAGTCCGTTGAAAGGAAACTGGATTACAGGTATCAATGTTATCGATGATAATGTTTTACAGCTGGGCCCGCAGGATAACCTGCCTCCGAGTTTGAAGAACAACAGAGGGCGAAATACCTATTTTATGTTGCCTTTTATCCTGGGTTTGATTGGGTTGTTCTTTCAACTGAAGCGAAACAAGAAGGATTTCTGGGTGGTAATGTCATTGTTCTTCCTTACCGGCCTTGCTATTGTATTGTACCTGAATCAGACACCATACCAGCCACGTGAACGTGACTATGCTTATGTAGGTTCGTTCTATGCGTTTGCTATCTGGATTGGACTTGGAGTGATGGCCATTATTGATTGGTTGAGCAGGAGAAAACAGGGTGTTGTTATCGGTGCTTTGGTTACAACGGGTACGCTGGTTCTTGTTCCTGGTATTATGGCAGATCAAAACTGGGACGACCATGATCGTTCGGGTCGTTATACATGCCGCGATTTTGCCCGCAATTATCTTAATTCCTGTGAAAAAGACGCCATCATCTTTACCAATGGCGATAACGATACTTTCCCCTTATGGTATGCCCAGGAGGTGGAAAATGTACGTACTGATGTTCGTGTTGTAAACCTTAGCTATCTTGGTGCCGATTGGTATATCCAACAGATGCAGCGCAAGGTATATGAATCGGACCCGTTGCCATTTTCGATGAATAAAGATAAATATCAATCCGGTACAAGGGATGCACTTTATGTGGTTGACCGGTTAAAGGGACAATATGGCGATTTAAAAGAAGTAATGCAGTTTGTAGCCAGCGATAGCGAGGATACCAAGACGTTGCCGAATACTTCGGGTGAAAGGATTGAATATCTTCCTGCAAAAAACTTAGGACTTCGTATCGATTCGGCTTTGGTAATGACAAATCATGTGCTTCAGCCTAAATACGCCCGTGCCATTGTGCCCGAAATGAAATGGGAACTTACCGATCCTCGCTACAGAGATAAGCCGGTTTACAGAAATGTCATTTATAAGAACGACATGATGGTGCTCGACTTAATGGCGCATAACGATTGGAAACGTCCGGTTTACTTTGCCATTACAGTTTCGGACGAGAATTACCTGGGACTCGAGAAATATTTCCGTCTCGATGGTCTTGCTTACAGGATTGTTCCTGTTGAGACTGTTCGCCAGGACGGTCAGCCCGGATTTGTTGACTCGGATATCCTTTACGAGAACCTCATGAATAAATTTAAATGGGGAAATATATCGGATCCTAAAGTTTATCTGGATGAGAACAACCAGCGAATGGTGTCGAACTTCAGAAATACGTTTGCACGCCTTGCCGAGCAGCTTGTTAATGAAAATAAGCTGGATTCGGCCACCAAAGTGCTGGACAGATGTCTGGCTGTGATGCCGGTAAAACAAGTACCGCTTAATTTCTATGCTTTGCCGATTGTTGAGCAATATTACAAGGCTAAGCAGGTTGCAAAAGGGAACAATCTGGCAGAACAGATTTTTGAAACCACCAACCTGGATATGAGGTATTATGCAAGGATTACAGGAAAGCTAAGCCAATCCATTACAAATGAGAAAAGAATGGGCCTGTATACCCTGAGCAGCCTGGCAAGACTCGCCGAGGCATATAACCAGAAATCGCTGGGCGATAAATATAACAATGCATTACAGAGTTATATGAGTTTGGTTGGCGGGGCCGAATAAATGATAAACTGGGTACATACCCCGGCCTGGCTGAAAAACAGTTTTCCGCAAATGGTTTGGGAAATACCCACATCTGAAAAAGAAATATATTTAACATTTGACGATGGGCCAACACCATGGGTTACCCCCCGGGTGTTGGCCCTTTTATTGGAATATAAAGCGAAAGCTACCTTCTTCTGCCAGGGCTCCAAGATCGAACAGTATCCTGACTTATTTGAAGATGTAAAAGCAGCCGGACACACAATAGGTAATCATGGCTATCGTCATCTCAGCGGCTTTTCTACTTCTTTAGAGAAATATACAGACAATGCCAAACGAGGGGAAGAATATTCCAAAAGCAAGTTATTTCGTCCTCCTTACGGACGAATAACCCCCTGGCAAATGAACCGGCTTAAAAAGGATTACCGGCTGGTTATGTGGAATATTATGAGCATGGATTTTAACCGTAAACTATCTGCAGAAAAATGCCTGCGCAATGTTACTGCAAATATTAAACCAGGCTCGATCGTTGTATTTCATGATTCGGAGCAGGCACGGGAAAATGTGCTGCAGGTATTACCCTTGCTGTTATCGTGGCTGGACAAGAATGGCTACCGGACAAAGACGTTGGAGGGAATCTTATGAAACACAATACTTATGATTGATTAATCTTAGACCTTTAGATTCATTTATTCATTGCATTCGTTACCAGGAAACTATTTTTTCTCCTTTCCGGCAAGTTTTTTATAATTTTCAGACCCCTC
>DATBXH010001220.1:0-5749 GCA_036514375.1 Bacteroidales bacterium
TATGTTCCTGTCATCATAGAGAAACAAAGAGCAAATCTGTAATTAACAAAGATTCTCTAAAACGTGAAGAATTAAGAGCAACCATCATCAATGATCCAATGGAAACCCATTGGATCATAAAAGGCAAATACAGGTTCTGGATGCCTGAAAAACACCAAATGGATGCTATCGATTCTATTATTGTGCAGGCCATCAAAGAACGTCAAAGAAATTTTTACCGGCATTTAAAAGCGGATTCGTTTCGGAGTTATTACAAACAATATGTTTGTTTTATCGATTCAACAGGCGACTCAATGGTTTTTATGAATGCAACGTGTGTAGTTCCCAGGTTCCCTGTTTTTGACAGTATATTCACTCATCCGATGATGAAAAGATTTGACTGGCAGCATCACTTATTGGAAGTGGAAGATGGAGGAGATTGCTATTGGAGGATTTATATTAACTGGACCATAAAGAAATGCATTGAATTTTCGGTAAACGGGGAAGCATGAGCGGACAATAAGAACACCTGATTTCTAATTTCTTAACCTTAGTAGCAGAGACAGTGACCTCCCCATTAAAACCTTATTAAATAAAAATGAAAGAGATACTAACCATGCAATTAAACTTTTTGTAACTTGGCGCAACAAAACCCGGTTTATCGCTGATGTCAGTGAAATAAGAAAAGTTAACCCAGACTAACTACCTCATGGATCGTCAGGAAGCTGAAGCTTTATTGAAAAGCAAATTCAATCTGTCGAAATTCTACGATGGGCAATGGCTTGCAATAAAACGTATATTAAACGGAGAGCGTGTTTTATTAATTGAAAAGACTGGTTTCGGGAAATCCCTTTGTTTTCAATTTCCTGCCATGGTTTTTGATGGAATTACAGTTGTTTTTTCTCCCTTAATCGCGTTAATGAGAGACCAGGTTAAGAAGCTTAATTCTCTTAGTATTTCTGCTAAATGCATTAATTGCGAACAAACGCCCGAAGAGAATTCTCAAACTCTTATGGATGCAAAAGCAGGAAAAATCAAGATCCTTTATATTGCTCCCGAGAGACAGGAAAATTCCGAATGGATTGAAGCTGCAAGACAATTAAATTTATCCATGGTAGTTGTCGATGAAGCTCATTGTATATCCGTTTGGGGACACGATTTCAGGCCGGCTTTTAAACGGATCATTAACCTTGTCAAATTATTGCCGCAAGGGTTGCCTGTTTTGGCAACCACTGCAACAGCAACTAAGAAAGTTCAGTATGATATTGCTGCACAAATGGGAGGAAGCCTTCATATTATCAGAGGTAATTTAATGCGTGATAATTTCAGGCTCTATGTTATAAAAGTAAATTCGGAGGATGAAAAACTAATTTGGCTTGGTAAGAATCTTCAGCAAATTAATGGTTCCGGTATTTTATATACAGGGACTAGGGTAGATACTGAAATTTATTCAAAATGGTTTGAATTCCTAAAAATCCCGTCTATTGGGTATAATGCAGGTTTGGACCCTGAATCTAGGATTACCATTGAAAATGGATTAATGCAAAATGAATGGAAATGCATTATATCAACAAATGCACTTGGAATGGGAATTGATAAACCCGACATCCGGTTTATTATTCATACACAAATACCACAATCTCCTATTCATTATTATCAGGAGATTGGCCGTGCAGGTCGAGATGGACAACCATCTTTTATAATTCTATTCTATAATCCAGAAGACAGGAAGTTACCGGAAGCCTTTATAGAAGGTGGACGTCCTGCGATAAGTAAATATGAAAAGGTAATACATGCAATAAAAACAGAAATGCTGGGAGAGCACGAATTAATGAGAAAGACCAATCTCAAACAAAATCAAATACGCGTTATTAAAGCCGATTTAATGGAACAAAAGATTATAAGGGAGGTTACCATTGGAAAAAGTAAGAAGATTGAATATGTAATGGGAGCGCCCCCATTGAATACAAAAACTTTTGAAGAACTAAGAGCAAGTAAAACCAATGATCTGAATAAAATGGTTGAGTATGTTGAAACAACTCAATCACGCATGAAATTCCTCTGCGATTATTTAGGCGATTATACAAACTATAATTTTAAAAACTGTGATAATACAGGCCTGAAAAAAATATCAGTAGTTCGATCTGAGGATTGGTCTAAAAAATTAGAGGAATATAGGGATACTTATTTCCCGGAACTTGAGGTGGAGACGAAAGGTATTAATTTGATAAATGGCGTTGCATCCTCATACTATGGTGTTTCAAATGTCGGGGCCGCTATTCACAGAAGTAAGTATGAAAATGGAGGGGATTTTCCGGATTTCTTACTAAAGCAGGTACTAAAAGCGTTTCGTAGGAAATTTGGTCAGGAAAAATTTGATTTTATTTTGTATATTCCACCGACAAAGTCAGGAGACCTGGTTAAAAATTTTGCTATAAAGGTTTCCCAGGTATTAAAATTTCCAATTTCTCACGATCTTGTCAAACAAAGAGCAACAGATGAACAAAAAATATTTGAAAACTCGCTTTTAAAATCAGATAATGTAAAAGGGGCTTTTATCTGTCAAAACCCTGATGAAATACAAGGAAAAAGTATTCTGTTAATTGATGACGTTTTTGACAGTGGAGCCACAATTAAAGAAGCTGGAAGATATTTAAGTAATTTAGGCGCTTCAAAAATTGCACCTTTGGTCATAGCCAGAACAGTTGGAGGAGATATTTAATGAATAAAGAAGCAGCATATTGGATAGCTTTGGCTCATTTGCCAAGATGGGGTTATCAGAAAATTAATAATCTCATCATTAAGTTTTATCATGACAATAAAATGCCTATTGACGAATTCTTTAGTCTACCTGAAAATGATTGGGAAAAAAATTACGGACTAGTAATAAAAGAAATAGAAGATTTAAAGAAGGCAAAATCCGAACTCGCAAGCAATGCTTTTCTTGCCGAATCATTACTTAATGAGGGGTATGAATTAATACCAATAACATCTCCGGATTATTCAGGGACGCTTAAAGAAAATCTTAAAGCAGCTCATGCTCCTTCTCTGTTATATGTGAAAGGAAATAAAAAAATTCTGCAGGAGAAGTCCATTGCTATTGTTGGTTCCCGCAATGCTTCCGATACCTCATTACACTTTACTGACAATGTTGCTAAACTGGCAAGTAAAGAATATAAAGTTGTTGTAAGTGGTTTTGCCAAAGGAGTGGATAAGCAGGCATTAGATTCTGCAATTCTATATAAAGGCCAAAGCATAATCGTGTTACCTCAGGGTATTATGACCTTTGGTTCCGGTTTTAAAACTTATTATAAACAGATTATTGATGGTGATATACTGGTTTTAAGTACATTCTTCCCCAAAGCTCCATGGAAAGCAGAATTAGCAATGGCCCGAAATCCTATAATTTATGGGCTGGCTAGTGAGATTTATGTTGCCGAATCATCTGAAAAGGGTGGGACATGGTCCGGTGTGATTGATGGATTAAGGAAAAAGAGAATAATTTATGTCAGAAAGCCGGAACCATCAGAAGATAATGCCAATAATTTATTGATTCAAAAAGGGGCAATACCCGTAGATTTTAACGGAAATCCTGTAAAAGAATACGAAGACATTCCATCCAAAGTCTTGCAAACGGAATTAAAAGAACCATTTACAGACTATGAAAACCGGATTTTTGAATTATTAAAAACAGGAGAGTACACCATTAAAGATATATTAACCAGACTTAAACTTGATTGGCCGGAAAAGAAATTAAGAGACTTCGTTAAAAGTCAAAAGGAGATAGAAGTCATTCATGAAAAGCCATTGCGTTTTACATTAAAATCCGGGAAATTGAAACAGAAAACACTCTTTGATTAAATCGGATTAATAAGATAATAAGGTTGACAGCGTTTTTTTATTGTTTTGCTATTAAGGTTAAACCCTTATTTCTAATTTCTTAACCTTACAAACAAATTAAAAACTACAGCTCATGGAAAACAAAAAAATGTCTATTGAAGAAATGGTTCAAACGGACGAATGGAAAAGGTTTACGAAACGGCTTGATTTATTTAGTGCCATATTGCTTGTTGTTATTATTTTATTGCTTGCTGCCGGATTTTCAATCCATGGGCGTTTCAGAATATTATTAACATTGGCACTTTCAACCTTATCAGTTACTTCTTTTTTTACTGCTTTTCAAAAGTTTAATTCGGAATTCCGCTTACTGTCATTTCTTTTTTATAAGATTTACGGTTTAGGGTTGGCGCTTGGATTTATAACGGTGCTTTTTACCTTACAAAAATGGCCCTATCCGGGCGATTTGCTTTCCATCATTTCAGTTATAATGATCTCTGTTTCTTTAATTCTCGGGATTCGGGAAAAAATGAGTGACAATGCCAATCACATCGACTGGAAATATTTCTTAAAAATACTCATCGCTTTGGTTCCTTTGGTTTATATGATGATATGGAAGTAGAAATACTTTTGCTATAGCCTGTACTAAGTAACATTGAATGGAATTAAAGTTCTATAAGGTTAACAATTACCACATTAATTTTCTTTATATATATAGTGATTGGATAATAGCTACAGGCCGTAATGTTATTCTAACCATTCCGTGTAAACGCGCAACCATTCCGTCTCTTCCACATCTTAGTTAAAAACAAACTGATATGAATCGCAAAATCCTTTTCGCTTGGTACATTTGCATGACGCTGGTGGGAATTGTTTCCTGTGAGAAAGAAAAAACAGAGTTCTTTACGATTGATTATAAACGTGGCAGCGCATGGGTTGATTATTCCTATTCCGTTACCATTAATCAGGACGGCATCATGAATGTGAAATCCCACAATGGATTGGCAGATGATTATAGAGAAAGTAATTACCTGGTTAGTGCTGAAAATCTTGCCGTACTCAGGAATAGCTTAAATAAACTAACCTTGGTAGAGTTAAAAGATAGGTATGGTTTTGGACCGGATAAACCGTCGGATTTGCCGGTTAGTACGTATGGTTATCAGACCAACATCAAATCGGATGCAACCACCATTTATTTTCCCGGGAAAAACGAATTACCTAACCAATTAACATCATTTATAAGTACACTGAATCAGGTAATAACAGATACCGATACACTTCGGAACCGATGATACACCTTAGTTATTGATTAATAGACAAAAAAGGGTATTTTTGATAGAAATTCCTAAAAATGACGGGCAGGTTATACCTGTTGGTATAAGCCTGGAACAACAAGCCATAAAAACTAGTCAAATGAAAGAATCCATTAATTTTGATATGGTAGCTGATATCTACGATTGTTATGTCAATGCGGATTTTGACGTTCCTTTTTTTCTGAAAGAGACCGAAGGATTTAAAGGTCCCATTTTAGAACTTATGTGTGGTACCGGCCGTGTCTCAATCCCTTTACTTAACGCAGGAAGAAGAATGACCTGTGTTGATTACTCCAAAGGGATGTTGGATTTATTTTCGAAAAAGGTTAACGGTAGAAACTATCCGGTTGATATCGTTCGTGCCGATATTACCAATTTGAATCTGCCTGAAAAATTCGGAATGATCCTGATGCCGTTTCATTCGTTTACCGAGATATTGTCAGCGGAATTACAATATAAAGCCCTAACCGTGATTACGCAACATCTGGAACAGGACGGTATTTTTATACTTACCTTACAAAACCCTGAAACACGATTAAAATCTGCCGACGGAGTACCCCGGGTTCTGGGTAAGTTCCCGATGAATTTGAACAGGCAAATGATTATTTCCTACACAAACC
>DATBXH010001221.1:0-4377 GCA_036514375.1 Bacteroidales bacterium
CCCGTTAATTCCTTTTATGTATGTCAATGCCGATGCAGATCCTTGTATATATGTTGCTCCCGTACTCCCAACGGTTGCATTAAGGCTTCCTTCAAAATCGAGCTGGTAAACAGGGGCAGGTACTGGTGCAAGATACCCGAAAATTGGACCTGAGACCGCATATCCGCTTACAAATAAAGAAAGATTACCACTGGTGAAACCTACTGGAACAATGGCTGTTATCAAAGTACCACTGGCACCTACGGATATAACCGTACCATGTGTTCCATTAAAACTCAAAGCTATTTTGCTTATATCATTTCCAAATCCAGTTCCGTTAATTGTAATCGTATCACCGGGGGTACCTGCACCAACACTAACAGCAGTGATTACCGGAGGAGGAAGAACGGTAAAAGCTATGCTCGAACTTACTGATGCATCCCATACCCTAACAGATATTGGGCCGGAAACTGCATTAACTGGCACTCTGGCTATAATAACACCATCCGAAACAGAATCTATTTGAGTTGCAGCAATTCCTCCAAAATACACACTGATTGCGCTTTTATAGGTGCCAAATTTCGAACCTGTAATAGTAACCGCTGTTGTAGGAAGAGATGCGCTTGGGCTAAATGAAATTGACGACAACACAGGGTTAGATACTTCTACATCCGAACTATTTTTTTTGCAACCTGTTCCCATTGCGATAAGAGCAAACATCAGCAATGATCCGGTGAAATATTTTATATTATTTTTCATATTTACTTTTTTAATGAATGAAAAATAAACCTATCAGGTTGTGAAAAAGCCTGATAGGTTCAATTCTATAATAAATTCAGCTTAAGATAATTAAGTCTTACATAGGAATTGGCTACCATGGTGGCAACAAACCCTATAGACACTTGAGTATTCTGGGTCAATGTAAAAGTTAATGATTTATCTACATTTGAGCCATAACTTACTCCATTCTGAACACCCAAGGTAGCTAATGCAGGTGCCGGAGCTGTGCCAGGGCTTGCCAAATCAGGTAATGTTGAACCATTAGCCACCACTAAATACATGTTACTGGAATTTGGATAACCCTGGAATCCACTTTCAACAACTTCTATATCAACACGGTAATCACCTGCCGGTAAGGTTATTGTTTGATACATTTTACCATTGGTTAGTACATTACCAATAGCATCACTCCAACCTGCTTGCAGGCACAGTTCACCTATATTCTTTTTATTAGGTTTTCCAAAGTTTAACCCACCGCATCGTTGTGTAGCTCCACCATTTAATTGATTCTGCGCAGCACTGTTTACAGTCCAATAGTCGGGAGTTCCCCAGTTCGACCCATTAAACCCTTGCGCACTAGTCATATTATTTGTCGTAAAAGGCGGCATATAATTTTTAAGAAAAATTATACTTATGTCGCCTTTTGAAATGCCGGGAGCCAATGCTGTCGGGCAAGTAATTTTAAATCCGCTAAAAGTCACATTCAATTTTCCTGCTGTATAACTTGCCGGAGCAATCACTTGAATAAGTGCTGCTGTTAATGTAACAATTTTTGCTGCCGGAACTCCGTTAAAATCAATCGTAACCTGAGTGGGGTCTGTTAAAAAGTTAGCACCTTTTATATCCACTGTATCGCCACCGGCAGCAATTATTGGAGCAATGGAACTTCTTGAACTATCAGAAACAGTAACAGGTAAAGGCAGTACTGTATATGTTCCAACCGAATCAATGGTATTTATCCAAACGCTTAATGAAACCTTACCCGATACAGCGTTTGAAGGCACTTGTACCACTATCTGGTCGTTTATCACACTAACAAGATTGGTTGCTAATATGCCACCGAAATATACTTTAACGGCTCCTGCTAAAGTACCGAAATTATTTCCCTTGATGGTTACATACGAAGTAGCAAAACCGCTGGCAGGGCTAATGCCGGTTGTAGTTTGCTCAGGATAGGTATATGTCTTAAAATCGGGCCCCTTTTCACACCCCCATAGCAATGCTATGGCACTTATCGATAAACTTATATATTTCAACAATTTTTTCATGCTTCAAAATTTATTGTGTATGGTCATATGGAATGTCCTTGATGGTTGATCTTCTTCCTTTGGCGATCTTCGTAATTAATGAACATTTCATATTTAAAGAATTATTACATTAATAATTAGTTGGACAAGTCAATCATTGACCTGTCTGACAACATATTAATAACCAGGATTTTGCAAAAGGTGTTTATTCAGATTGAGATCATATGTAGAAATAGGCATTAAATAATTCTTCTTGGTCACATTATGATTCTTATAGCTGTCAACTACCACACAATTGAGTGTTCCTGCAGGAGTTTGTACAGCTTCTTCACCCCAAACATAACTCGATGCCTTATATGATGAAGTAGGATTCCCAGAGGCATCTTTAAAATCTGTTGCATAAGTAGTACCATCTGCTACGACCATCCCCAAACGGGAAGGATTTAACGCTGCCTCCAGAATACCCCAGCGCTTCAGATCATCAAAACGTTTACCTTCCCGGTATAACTCCACAGCCCTTTCCCTGCGAATCTCAGTTAACATATCCAAACCATTAGCGGTAACCAAAACATTGGCCAGGTGAGTTACACCTGCACGATCTCTTAATTTATTAACTGAAGCATCCAGTTGATCATCCGTAATAGCACCATTCAATTCGTACAAAGCTTCGGCATTCATCAAATACACCTCAGCCAGACGAATGATAGGATAATTGGCCGATTCGGTTCCGTCTGTTCTGCGTCCGTTAGGTGCGGGACCAGGTTTATATACACAAAACTTGCCACTTTGATATCCGCTTGATCCGAGACTTCCATAGTCTAAGGTAACTGATGTTGGAACCAGATTATTTACACCATTTGCCCAGTTTTCACCATATAAATAGCTAGACAATCGCAAGTCCCTGTTTTTAAATTCATCGCCTGCGTGATGATAGCCCTTAAACAAAGGAGATTTTTCAGGTGGCAGCCCGTCTGTGCAAACAGCCATATCCACGAATTTCCGGCTCGGGTATAACTGTCGGGATGTCCAGGTTAAGTTTATTCCGCATTGTCTATAGGTATAATCATAAACACTATATAAAACAAACTCCTTATTCGTTGTTTTATCAAAACCGCCGGGGTTACTACCTGCATCTTCCAGGCTGAATAAGTACCAGGAACTTAAATTGGTCATACTGGAGGTAGTATTTTGGTTCCATAAAGAATAACCACCATTGGCCATTACATCCTGTGTCAATGACACAACATCAGCTAAATATTTATTTACATTACCGGCATCATAACCCTTGCTTCCGGCACCGTTGGTGGTACCATCTCCATCAGTTGTGGTGCCAACATATTTCTCCCATGTTGCTTCGTAAAGTTCAACCTCGGCCTTGACTGCTTCGGCCGCCCATTTACTCACTCTGCCTTTATCGGTAGCAGGAATGTTTTGCTCAAGTGGCAATTTAGAAATAGCCTGATCCAAGTCAGCTAAGATTTGCGTAACCACTTCGTAGCGGCTGTTCCTCGGAGCCTGCAATTCGGGTGAATTAACATCCAGTAAAGTCGTTACAATAGGAACACCGCCATAGGTCTTTAACAGGTCAAAATAAGCAAAAGCACGGAAAAAATAGGCCTCGCCTACATATTGACTTATATCACCTGTTCCAGTATACGAGGCTGCTTTTGTTAATAATATATTGCAACTGCGGATGCCGGAATAACCCCAACTTGAGGAGGAAGAAGAAGGAATGCTAATCGTACCATGGCCCAAATCGTAACCATTGCTGTTTGCATTGGCAGACAGATCGGAACTATTGTCCATTGTACCAAAATTCCATCCCGGCAATTGTCCATAAAAACCTGCAGAATATGCCTTAAAATCACTTGCCTGTTTAAAATAAACAGCATCTGTAAATTGAGCGGTAGGGCTTAAATCAATAAAATCTTTCTGGCATGAGACAATGCTTAAGCAAAGTCCCCCGATAATAAAATAATTTAATATTTTTTTCATTGTACTAATCATTACAGGTTATTAAAATCCTACGTTTACTCCAAATGACCAAGTCCTGGCATATGGATAACCATTATTATCAACTGAAGCTTCACCCATTTCTGGATCAAATCCGTCTTTTATATGTACCATTTCCCACAAATCGTTCCCTGAAAAATATACTCTTACCTTTTCCAATTTCAGTTTGCGAGATATTTTTTGAGGTATTGTATAACCCAGTACCAATGATTTTAAGCGGATATACCTGTTATTTTGCAGCATGAAATCGTTATTGATATAATTCCATGCTGCACGGGTAGGATTCACCGTTAGGCGAGGGAAAGGTGCATCAGTATGATCGGTTGTCCAGGTTTTACCCAAAAAAGCAGGGTTTTGG
>DATBXH010001222.1:0-3738 GCA_036514375.1 Bacteroidales bacterium
TTGTCTAATTCGGACAAAGTCAGCAACCATAAGAAGAGATATTGCTTTGTGCCAATCCGGACGGAATCAGGAATACTTAAAAGTTGATTGTAAGAATTGCCGAAATCGTTGCGAAGGAAACTATTTAATGCCTTCTCATAAGATAATTCATCACTAATCCGGGCATTGGTTTCGATCCTGCACAATTCTCTATACGACCATTCGAGCAAATTTGCCTGCTTCAATAATCGGGCCTTTTCAAATATCAGGGCATTAAAGGAATCTCTGCTGGCTGTATGATAAATTCGATACTCCTTTCGAAGCAAGCTGTTCATCAGGTCCTGATTGCCTGTCAAGGTTTGGGAATAGCTACTGATAGGCCAACAACTTATTACGATAATAAGCCTTAATATTTTCATTTAAATTATTTTGAAAATCAATTTCCCGTTTTCTGGCGAGGAGAACAGACCCTACTATATTTCCTGAATAAAAAACCGCAGCAACAGGTAGTGGAAGAATCCATCTGATAAGACCGTTGCTTTTACAAAACCATTCCAAAGTAACAGCTATCAAGGCTGAATTCATAATAAACGAAGATAAAGCCTGGTGTTTATAACCCAAATACCACTTCCCCAGACCTGGTACAATAGTGGACAATAACCCTGCCAGTAAAGGTGATTTCTTTTTATGCAGGCTATAATCAGAAACTGTTTGCATCAACAAACTACTCTCACTCGCCCTCGGGATATCACTACTATCGATCCTCTCCCCCTTTATCATTTTAAGGCATAGGGAAAGAGACTTGATATCCTCAGAAGTCAGAAACTGACGAAATCGCCTGTTATAATGATCGACCAATGCTGTATCGGACGCCAGGAAAGCGATATCAATTGCAAATGCTAAACTCGCTCTATCCTTAAATTGAGAAATCTTTTTAAGATGATTATTAGCCTGTAATATTTGGTTCTTAAAAAAATAATGCCTCGAAATTTCAAAGTTTATTTTATTATTTAAGGTATCGTTCCTCAGGCTATCAGGATAACTTAAAAGCCATGTTAACGCATCCTCATGAAAACCGGATTTGTTCAGGTATTCATAAAAATCCCATGAATACATTTCCTGTTCCTGGAATTTTGTTTGCTGTGCGATACAAATATTACCTAGTAATCCTATACTGATAAGGATAATCCACAATTTTTGCATCATTATTTCTAATGAGATAGGGAGATGCTTCTGTTTGGGCCATCCCGTTGCACCTGGTAAGACGGTCGGCGGTTAACAGAAGCGCTTTTATAATTCCAAATTCGTCAAGAGCCAACCAGGAAAATGACGAACAGGTGGGTTCAAATTCACAATTGGCAGATATTTGCTCAGAAAGAACCTTCTTGTAGAAACCAAGAGCAAGCTTTAAAACCGGCTTTTGGTGATATTGCAGATGCAGACTATGCTGCATATTATAGGACTGTTCCTTTCCTGCAAGAAAATGCTCTATCATTAAAGAATCAGCGGCAAGGTTAATCTGACCAATTGCAGCAGGCACGAAACATATATAGATTATAAGAAATGGAGTAATAATTCTCACAGCAATGTTTAAATAATAACCACCCTATTCATCTCAAAATGGCACCCCAATTTTAAATCCGAGTGTTATAGCAGGTACCCATTTTTGGGTTTTATCCTGAACCACGATATTAGATGTACCGCTATAATCAATGTAAGGCCTGTCGGCTGAGCGGTAACGGTATGCAACCCCGAAATAGCTTTCTACCATAACACCGGTTATCCATGTTTCTCTCTGAATCCCAATGTTAAATCCGATATCTGTTATATTATATCCTGCAGGGTAAACACTGTTTTCCATGTTTGCTTTAATATTGTAACTCCTGTACCGTAAGAAGGGCGATAAATAAAAGCCTTCCAAATCCCCTTCCGCAGGATAAAATCTCAGGTTCCCTTCAACGTATGGCCCCAGTTTTACATCATAGCTTTTTGAGTCGCTTCCTAAGGCATCATCACCCTGCCCTGCTTCATATAAAAAATCACGGTAGGTAAGCCCTGCCCCAAGCTCAAAACTAAGTTTGCTTGTTATCGAATGCTCATAATTAAGAGCAAATACACCCCGACCTATCAGGCTCCAGTTCCATTTGATGCAGTTCTTGTCGACTTTAATGTCATTCTTGGTATCGATAGTTTTGCCTGATTTGAATGGCTCATAAATAAACACTTTGGTGCTGTCTTTTGATTGCGAAAATGTTTTAACTGAAAAAACAATTAAAAAAGCTAAAAAAAATATTTTCATGTTGTTCATTTTTGATACTTTTAGAGCTACAAATTAAACAAAAAAAACTATCATCATGAAAAAAGTCTTATTTGTATTCGCATTTTGCTTCACTATCCTTCAAATTCAGGCTCAAAGTTTCAAAGTGACATTTAGTGAGTTAAACTCTTACACAAGGTTTGCACAAGTTATAGATGCCGGACAGGTAGGAAGCGATCTCTTTGTTATTCTATCCAATCACAAAGGTGGTGCTGTTTATCTTCTCAATATCTATGACCAGACAAACCTGAGGCTTAAATCTTCACAAATTTTTAAGAACACCACATGCGAAGGGTCCAATTGCATCGACAAACATTTTGATTATTTTAAGACCATGTTTCTGAAAGACCATGTGGTAATGCTGTTCCAGACATATGAACGTTCGGGGAAAAATCTTCAAATGTATGCCCAGCGAGTGGATCAGAATGGTAAATTCATCGGTAAACTGGAATTGATTGACGAAATTAATTCTAAAAGCAAAAGCAACGCAGGCAGCTTTATGGTATGGCCGTCCGAAGACAGCACCAAATTTGTGATTATCGACAATCCTCCGTTTGAAAAATACAACGGAGAGAAATTCAATTTTAAGATTTACGATAATGAGCTTAAAAACAAGAATAACTTCGGTGTATCCTTGCCTTATAAAGACAAAAATCTGGGAGTTGTTGATTTTTTTATCGGTAATGATTCTAAAATTCATTTGCTGACATTAATTCAATTGGAAAGGAAACAGCAAAAAGCAGGTGAGGCCCGGCGTTTTTATTCGATATTCACTATAAATCCCGACGACCAATCAGTAGCAGAATATAAACTCGACCTTCCCAAAAGAAGTGTTGAAGATGCCTCGCTTAAGATCGATAATAAAAACAAAAAGTTTATCTGTTGTGGTTTCTATTCCGATTTGAAGCCAAGGGCTAAAGAAGGAAACGACATAGATGGTTTCTATTTCATGAGGGTTGATATTGCCACCAAAAAGGTGGAGGCCCAGGGAACCAAAGAAATAGACAAGGATATGGTGGCTGAATTGATCAATAAGAAAAAAGTTAAAGACGAACAAGGTATTGCCAAAACGTTTGTTATAAAAGAAATCGAACCTCACACGGACGGATCCATTACGCTGGTGACTGAAAACCGCAGGGATGAGATTGTTACAACCACCCATTGCAATAATAACGGAGGATGCTACACTTCTACCAATTATTATTATTACAGGGATAATATTTTCCTGATTAATGTTGCTGCAAACGGTTCGGTAAATTCATTTATCGACGTCCCCAAGATGCAACTATCGGTAAACGATGGTGGTAAATACTTATCTTTTCTTAACTTCAAAAAAGATGAAAGAATGATATTCATTTATAATGACAATCCGCTTAATCTAAATACAAAAGTCAAGACAATCAAGGACGTTAAGCGGATGAGTTATATAAGAGGAGCCATTG
>DATBXH010001223.1:0-8294 GCA_036514375.1 Bacteroidales bacterium
TTAAAAGTAAGGCTTGGTTGTGGGCAGTTATGATCGTGATAATACTGCTGATCGGGTGGTTCTCCTTTAGCATGATTAAAAATAAAGAATAGCTGTTGTAATTAAAATCAATCTTTAAAATGGTGCCATAAATAACCAAATTTGAATTACATTTGTACCCAGAAACGCACGGGGTGCCAACTTAATATGGCTGAGATAAAACCCGACCACCTGATTTGGATAATGCCAACGTAGGGATGCAGTATTAAAATATTCCATTTTGTACTCCATTCTTTTGGAAAAGCCAATCGGATGGAGTTTTTGTTTTTAATACCTCAACAAAATGGAATTAGAAAAAGCTACCTATGGATTAATCCCGCAAACCTGGGAAAACTGGCAAAACAGGCCGGAATGGTTTTTCAATCGCGAGCATACCGATACTTACGAGCAATGGTACGAAGGAAGGTATAAACGGGCCGAGATATGGCAGAAGAAAGTGATGGAACAGTTGGTTTCCAGGGACGGACGCATCAAAACGTTGCTCGAGTTCGGTTGCGGCACTACCCGTTTTACCCGGTGGTGGAAAGAAATTGGTATTGAGGCAACAGGAGGCGACATTTCTCCCCTGATGTTATCGCAGGCTATGCACCTGTTCGATGGAGACCTCGTGATGGCCGATTCGCATTACATGCCATTCAAAGATCATACCTTCGATGCGCTTGCATTTATCACCACATTTGAATATTACAAAGATCCCGTTAAAGTAATCCGCGAAGCTGCCCGTGTCGCAAAATATGGTATCGCCATGGGGATGATGAACAGGAATTCGCCGAAAGTAGTCCGGAGACGTGTGCAACAGTTGTTCGGTAAAAACCCGTTCTACGTAACAGCTACATTTTATACGCCTCAAAAACTGGCAAACATCATCCACAAGGCACTTATCGGAAGACAATATTCTATCGAATGGACATGCACCGGACTGCCAAAATGGTTTCCTGTACAACAATGGAGTATACCCTATGGCGATTTCTTTGGTCTTTACATCAAACTTAACGATGTTGATTAAATGAAAAACACCTTAGGAAAAATAGACCATCAGTTGATTGAGGACCTCATCCGGATCAAATGCGGACGCCAGCGAAATGAAGTGTTAGCTGGTCCCCAATTTGGTGTAGATGTTTCTGTCATTGATCTTCCGGGAGAGATGGCCATGGCAGCTACCAGCGATCCGTTATCACTCATTCCTTCGCTGGGGTTGAAAGAATCGGCATGGCTGTCGGTACACCTCATGGCAAACGATATGGCAACTACGGGCTTTGCACCGGCTTATGGCCAGTTTGTATTAAATCTTCCTGCTTCGTTCTCCAAAAACGATTTTAAAACCTACTGGGATTACATTCATCAATTTTGTGATGATATTGGCTTGGCCATCACCGGAGGTCATACCGGTTTTATCGAAGGACAAAATTCAACCATTGCCGGAGGCGGAACCTTTTTTACCGTGGCTCCGAAAACACAAATCCTGATTTCCCGAAACGCAAAACCTGGCGACAGCGTTTTGGTGACAAAACAATGCGCCATTTCATCCACTTCCATCCTGGCCATGAGCTTCCCGGAAACTGTAAAAAACCGGTTAGGAGAAGAAACGTACCGGAAAGCATGCAGCATGTTTTATGAAACGTCATCGTTAAATGATGCACTCACTGCTGTTGGTAAACAAACAAGACTCAATGACATTACCGCCATGCACGATGTAACCGAAGGCGGTGTGCTGGGTGCCATTTATGAGCTGGTTTGTGCTTCGGGCAACGGCGCCATAATTTCTAATGATAAGATACCTATTGGTACTATCCAGCATGATGTTTGCTCACTCTTCTCATTAGACCCGCGTCATTGCATTGGTGCCGGATCGATGATCATTACCTGTAAAAAAGACACAGCACCAGCAGTGATCGACCGGCTCACCAGGGAAAATATTCCTTGCTGTGCCGTGGGAGAGATCAAAGAGAAAGAATACGGCATAAAACTGATGGAAAACAATCAGGAGACCGATCTTATATATATGGAAGAAGACCCCTATTGGACCGCTTTTTTTAAAGCTTATCGCGAAGGATGGAAATGATGGAAAAGAAAAAAGTAAAATCCGGCATTTATCTGGTTATTGATCCATCATTGGACAAGACTATCCTGCTGTATAAACTTCAGCTGGTATTAGAGGAAGAAATTGCAGCGGTACAGGTATGGGATCATTTTATGCCTCATCAGTCCGTTCCTGATCTGATCAGGAAGATAACCAGCTTATGCCATGAAAAGAATGTGCCGGTTCTCATCAATAATCAGTGGGAGTGGTTAATGTCCCTGCCATTGGACGGGGTTCATTTCGACAACATCCCACACGATTTTGAACGTATTCAAAAAGTCATAGACCGGGAATTTATTGCGGGTTTAACGTGCAATAACGATTTATCGTATGTGCATTGGGCAAATAATTACCATTTCGACTACATTTCCTTTTGCTCGGTTTTTCCTTCAAGCACCAGCAATAGTTGCGAGCTTGTAAAATTTGAAACCATACAAAAAACAAAAGAAATTACCTCCATGCCCATCTTTTTAGCTGGAGGAATTAGACCCGAAAACATCGGAAAACTCAAAGAATTATCCTTTGACGGGATTGCCGTAATATCCGGCGTGATGGGATCGGATAACCCGGATGAAGCAGTCCGCGAATATGTAAAACAATTAAAAGCAAATAAACCATGAGACTTGAAACAATAAAAAAATTATGTTGTCCTTTTGACAAAAAAGATTTGGAACTCACGATCATCACCCGGGATATCAATGGTAACGTTATCGAAGGATTTCTCACCTGTTTTGAATGTAAACGAATTTACCCTATGGTAAAAGGAATCCCCATCATGAGTCCGGACGAATACCGCGAGTTTAAGCTGGAGGAACCCTTGATGGATAAATGGAAAACGTACCTGAATGGTAAAACAATTGAAGGGTTTCGGCTTGTTAATCATGAAGATGAATTCAAAGAACGGGCCCTTTTAAAATAAAAAATCCCAACTGTCTGTCACAAAGTAAAACAGATTGTTGGGAACTCATGCCTGAGCATACTTAAAAGGGTTTTGTCGCAAAATCATTTATGAGCCAGTTTATACCTGAACCCATAAGAAGTTCCTAATATTACCAATGCAATAAGCGGCGCAATAAATGGAGTTCCTGTGGACAAGTGTGTCCATGTGGCACCAATAAACGTAAAGGTAAACCCTGCGTAGGCCCATTCCTGAAACATTTCCCATTTTGGCTGGATAAGTGCAACAACCCCCATAAGTTTGGCGGTGCCCAGTAACATTACAAAATAACGAGGATAACCTAGTCTTTGGAAAGCATCCATCATTTGCGGACTTTTTGATAAATACATGTAGCTGCTAAACAGCATAAAAAGGGAAACTAATCCCGTTGTTACCCAATACATAATTTTGTTTGTTTTCATGTTAACTCCATTTAATTATTACAATTTGCAGAAGAACAACAGATAGTATACAATTGTTATCTATTACATAAAAGAAAGCAGTTACATAAAGTATACCGACAGGAAATGTCTGAAGAATGTGCAAAAAACAGGCGGGCAGTGCAGGACACCTTGGAAGTCATTAACGGGAAATGGAAACTTCCGATTTTGATAACCCTTTTAGAGGAGCCTTCGAGATTCAAAGAGTTGGCGCGAAAGGTAGGGATTACATCCAGAATGTTGTCAAAGGAACTTCAAGACTTGGAGATGAATAAACTGGTAAGCCGGACAGTTTTGGAAACAAGACCTGTGAGTGTTGAATATGCCATAACCCCTTACGGGAGAACTCTCCAAAAAGTTCTGGAAGCGATGGCTGAATGGGGAAAGGTGCATCGGAAAACCATTGCTGAATAAAGGATCGTTGATACTGAAACGAAAATTAAAAGGGAATATTTCTAAATACTATTCTCCGGCTTGATCCAGTAAAGCTTTAAGCAATCGTTCACTGAATCGAAAATTTGTCTTCTTTATTTTATCTAAAATAGGCTTTATATTTTCGATTATTCCAACCTGTTTGGCTTTCAGTATTAATCCAAATATTCCGGAATATCTTAACTTCAAATTTTCCGCTATTTTTCTGGCTTTAAGATCATCAACAATGATAATAGCATTGTCAATCTCTAACGCCAGTGCGATGGCACTAGCTTCGCCTTTGTCCAAATCCAATTCAAGGATTTTTTGATAATGATTATCCTTTGGTTCTCTTACTTCAATCCAGGTAGGTAGAATTTTACCAAATTCTTTCTCTATCGATGGTGTGATAAATACTTTAGAAGCAATTTTATTAAGGAGATATAATTCATCAACTTTGCTAAGCAAAATTAAACAGCTTGTATCTGAGATAACGATATCAGAATTGTGAAGCATCTCGCAATATATCTGAAGGAGGATAGTTTATCAGAGACACATCAAAATCCCCAAGTATCTCTGAAAAAGCTACCTTGGATAATCCGGCTAAATCAGCAGCCTGACCAAGAGACAGTTTGCCAGATTCATACATCTTTGCGGCAAGAAACCTCTTGGTCTCTTTTTCATTTAAATCCAAGCTATCCGGTATATTAAGCGTCAATTGTTTCATCTTTGTAAACTCTATTTATTTAATAGATAAATGGAATGTTTTTAATTTTTTAAGCATTTCGAGAAACATAGACATTTCATAGCCCAAATTTAGCAAAATTTTTTTTGCTGAAAATTTGTTGGTGAGGGAGTCCTTTATTTTAACCGCCAAAGAACATTGCGTGTTTACAATTGTTTCCCTACACATAAAGGGGAGCTATCCTTCGTTAACGCCAGCCCGACTAAGATATTTACTGCCTGGTTTTAAGTCGAAATAACGACGGATAGAGGTCTTCGTATATTCAATATATTATTAAATTAAAAGATTTAAACAATGCCGGCTATTTTTGAAGATTTATACCAGTTTAACAGCTATATCCCAGCTATCGACCTCACATTTCATCAATATCTTCTATTAGCCGGAGAACCGGTTTTGGTACATACAGGAAGTATCCAAATGGCAGAAGCTCTAATACCTCAATTGCACGCTGTCCTGGGGAATAAACCTCTTAAGTATATTTTCATTTCACACTTTGAGTCGGACGAATGCGGCGGTCTGTCACTGCTTTTAAAGCACTTTCCTGATGCCAGACCTGTTTGTTCTGCAGTTACCGGAAGACAACTCAGTGGTTTTGGAATCACCAAAGATGCTATCATTAAAAAACCTGGAGAGAAATTAGCTGTTCAGGACTATGAACTGGAATTCATTGGTTATCCCTCCGAAATGCATTTGTGGGAAGGATTGTTGCTCATGGAAAATAAACGTGGTATATTCTTCAGTTGTGATTTGGTATTTGAAACCGGAAAAGCTGATGGTCTGATAAAAAAAGGTAACTGGTCATCCGAGATAAAGAATATCCGTCATGAACAGGTACCGGACCCCGACAGAAGATTACAGCTCCAGCAGAAACTTTTGCAGTTTAATCCCAGGTTTGTGGCAACCGGTCACGGTCCCTGCCTGAAATTATAATGAAACTGTAACTAAATACCCAGGCTCCCCTTACCGGGGAACATATTCAAAATTTTAACAGAAGGAAAACTATGATTCCGGAAAAATTAATGGAAGTGTTAAAACACGAAGGAGTAGTTGCTATTGCAACTCAGGGAGAGAAAGGTATTCATATGGTGAATACCTGGAACAGCTATTTAAAGCTTACGGCAGATGAACGAATCATAGGTCCCGTTGGAGGGATGAAGACCACTGAGTCAAACATCCGTCAAAATAACAACATATTAATGACCCTGGGAAGCAGGGAAGTTCAGGGATTTCATTCCAAAGGAACAGGATTTTTAATACATGGCACCGCAACATTCATTTATGAAGGGGATGAATTTAATAATTTGAAACAAACCTATTCCTGGGCAAGAGCCATGCTTGAAATAAAACCTGAATCCATCACACAGACTTTGTAGGTTTTAATAATTAAAAAAAAACAATAAAGATCCTTTCGCCAGTACGGAAGGATAGTGCTTATATTTAAATAAAAGTTTGAGATAATGGAACTTAAAGAAGCTATTTTAAACAGAAGAACTGCACGTAAGTTTAACTCAAAAGCAGTATCAGAGGAAACACTAAATGAAATACTGGAAGCCGGTACGTGGGCTCCCTCTCACGGAAATAATCAACCCTGGGAATTCCTGTTGATTGGACCTGAAACGCGCAGAAAATTAACAGAATCATACCGCAATTTTATGGAAGCAGGTCCTTTAAAGAATCCTGCCCTACCTGAAGAAAGGAAACAGGCCATTCGAAATTTTGCTCAAAACTTTGGTGATGCACCTGTATTATTGGCCGTTACTTGTGTACCTGCCAAAACGGATTTGGATAAATATGATTTCCCCATGTCTGCCGCAGCTGCCATTCAGAATATTTTGCTTGCTGCCTGGGAAAAACAAATAGCAGGAGTATGGCTTTCGCTTGGATATACACCAAATGCCCAATCCATATTAGAAATACCTGCCGATGGAAAGATTGCCGGAGTTCTCGCTCTTGGTTATCCGGAACTAATACCAGCATCACAGCCACGAATTAAGGTGAACGAAAAACTTCGCAGATTGCCTTAAGCAGAATATAACACAGAGGCATATCCGGGATGAAATGCCTCTGTGGTTCAATAATAACGGTATACAATATCAATTTTATCCGACCGGGAGATACCGCCTGGATTCAAACCTGGTTTTCCTTCAGGCACCGGAATACCTAATTTCTTAAAGTAATCCTCCCACACCGGGAAGATTTTTTTGGTATCCGGGTCGTTAAATGTCATAGGCTCTAATTTAAAAATAGGTTTCCCTGCATTGTCCAGAAACCCTTTGTAAAGAAGTTCGCTGCAATAATAGCAGTCGTTATTGATATCAAAAGCAAAATCATAGGGCTTGCCAAGTAAAGCAAGCATCCGGTTAATGGCTTGCGGTATGTCCTTAAGATATTCTTCCTTAAGCCTGCCAACAAAAACCCTTGGATGGCCTTTTTCATCCAGTGAACGGTTCAGGAAACTATCAACCGGAGTTTTAACCACACCTTTCGTATCGGCCTCAATCACATACGTTTTACCATGATTTATGTAAACCACACCAACGTGCGACGGATGCGTCCCATCCACACCATACGTCACTTTTTTAATGGCCTCGCAAAAACTTCCGCAATCCGAGTCCATAAAAAAAAGATCGCCGGTTTGGGGGTGATAATCATGTCTGCAGGACAGCAACAACATCATGAACATGAAAATAAAAAGTATAAAGAATGTTTTCATGGGTTTGTTCAATTAAATAAAGTGCTCTACTCTAAGGCTCCACCTTATATATAATACTCCGTCGAATCAATGATCCCTGCCCGCATTGCATACATAAGCAATTCGGAGGTATTGCTGATTCCGAGTTTTCGGAAAATATTCTTGCGATGTGTAATGATGGTATGAAAACTCAAATGCTTTTGCAGAGCTATTTCCTTGGTAGTTAAACCTTGGGCTATAAGCCGGACAATATCAATCTCGGCTGAAGTTAATTTGCCGGGATCCTGCATTTGCCTGGTTACGGTTTTACGCTCCAGCAATAAATCAAGAACTTCGCTGCAAAAATACTTACGTCCGGCTATGGTAGCGTTAAACGCTTCGATAAACTCCTGTTCCTCACACGATTTAAAAATAAGATTAGTGATACCTGCATCCAGCACTTTATAAAGATCATCGGGCGTTTGATTATCAGTCATGATGAGCAATCCTGTATCCGTCGATACTTTCTTTATTTCGGCAAGTTCGGATATCTCGTCTAAATTGAATAACTGAAAATCAAGAATAACTGCATCAGGGTGCGAAGTCTTTAACTTTTCAAGAAGTTCTTTTTTTTCTTTAACTTCTTCAAATTGAATATTCCCATTAAAATAACCCGAAAGGATTGCTTTCGTCCCAACCTTTGTAAGCGCCTGGTTATCGGCTAATATAACAGTTAACTTATCCATAGTTATCCTCAAAAGTATAAAAGATACCAATATCCTTAATGCTTTAACAATAAAATAATTCTTATTTTTAGCAACTTTTACCGAATTGCTATGACTTTTATCTATCATATACTTATCAGGCTTTATCAGGCAGCTATTTCAACCGCCTCTGTTTTAGGCAATCATAAAGCAAAACTTTGGATAGGCGGACGAAAGGATATTTTTAAAAAACTCCAATCTGCATTA
>DATBXH010001224.1:0-3078 GCA_036514375.1 Bacteroidales bacterium
CATACATCGTGATAATAAAATTCTTAAAGGAAAAGAAGAAATCAAAGGATTTTATAAAAACCGGTTTAAAAAGGGCGAAACACTGGACTGGACACCTGATTTCGTTGAAGTTTCCTCATCTGCAGATTTGGGTTATACGTATGGGCATTATGTGTTTTCTTCAACGGACTCACTTGGTAACAAGCATGAGGTAAAAGGAATTTTTCATACCGTTTGGAAGAAACAGATGGATGGCAACTGGAAATTTGTCTGGGACTAGCATATTTTATTTAATAATACTTTTTACCTTTGTTTGCTAGATTAATCCCTAAGCTTTATACTAAAACTAAGGCTTCAGTACATGATACAAGAGAACCTGATAAACTACTTCGAGAGCAGTTTTAAGGATAACTGGAAAAATCCTGCATTATCAGATTACAAAGGGGAAGGGTTAACTTACGGTGATGTAGCACAAAAAATTTTACGGTTACATATTCTTTTTGAGCGAAATGGAATAAACCGTGGCGATAAAATCTCCCTGATCGGCAAAAATTCGGCTGCATGGGCAATCACATATCTGGCTACAATATCCTATGGAGCTGTAATTGTGCCCATTCTTTCGGATTTTAAGCCGAACGATGTTCATCATATTATAAATCATTCGGATTCTGTTTTACTTTTTGCGGGCGATCGTATTTTTGAAACGCTCGAAATAACAGAAATGCCTAATGTTAAAGCTGTTTTTTCGTTACCGGATTTCTCAATCAGTTTTTCGAGAGACAAACAGATTTCCAACGATTACGATAAATTAGATGATCTTTTCGTTGCAAAGTATCCAAACGGGTTATTTCCCGAAATATTTTCATTTCCTTCTATATCAAACAAGGAACTTGCTGTAATAAGTTATACTTCAGGTACCACAGGGTTTTCAAAAGGAGTAATGTTGTCATACAACAGCCTTGCAGCAAATGTGCGTTTTGCAAGGAACAATATGCCGCTTAGTCCGGGTGATAATATCGTGTCGTTTCTTCCTTTGGCACACGCTTATGGTTGTTCTTTTGAGTTTCTTTTCCCGGTTTCGTTAGGTTGTCATATTACCTTTCTTACAAAAACACCTTCACCTCAAATTGTAACTCAGGCATTTGATGAGATTCGCCCGCGCCTTATACTTTCTGTTCCGCTCATTATTGAGAAAATATACAAAAAACAGCTTCTTCCTACCATTTCTAAACCCATTATAAAAGCGATTCTAAAGATTCCTGGAATTAATCAGTTACTTTACCGCAAGATTAATAGGAAATTGACTGAAGTCTTTGGTGGTAATTTTTTTGAAGTAGTTATTGGAGGAGCACCTTTTAATGTTGAGGCTGAAGCATTCTTTCGTAAAATTAAATTTCCGGCAACAGTGGGTTACGGGATGACCGAATGTGGTCCGTTAATCAGTTATGCATCCTGGAAAACAAGTAAATTTCAATCTGCCGGAAGAAAGGTAGACTCCTTGGAAGTCAGGATTGATTCTGAGAATCCAAATGAGATTGTGGGAGAAATCCTTGTGAAAGGCGAAAATGTGATGCTTGGTTATTATAAGAATAAAGAAGCCACAGATGCAGTAATTGACAATGAAGGGTGGCTGCATACAGGTGATATGGGGTTATTTGACAAGGATGGCAATTTGTACATCAAAGGAAGGTGCAAAACAATGATACTTGGTGCTTCCGGACAGAACATTTATCCCGAAGAAATTGAGTCGCTGTTAAATAATAAGTTCGGAATCCTGGAATCGCTGGTTATCGAAGATAATGGAAGATTGAAAGCTTTGATTTACCCGGATTATGAATCGATTGAATATAAAAACATAGATACAAAGGCGTTGGAGGAAATGATGAGCTTCCACATCAAAGAACTAAATCATCAGCTTCCTTCGTACATGAATATTGCTAATTTTGTGCTGCATCCCGAAGAATTTGAAAAAACTCCCAAACGCAGTATCAAACGATTTCTTTATACTAACCAGCGATAAGGAGATTATGAAATAAACTATTGAACGATAATTCGTAATAATAATTGTTATGGGTAATTAGAATTTTGTATTTCTTTTATTCTGAATATTTTACATTCAGCATTATAATTTAGCCCAATTCTCTTACTTTTGAACATTCTCAATGTGCTAATATTTTTTAAGTGGATAAATACGATGTAGTTGTTATTGGTGCTGGAGCTGCAGGCTTATTAGCTGCAGGGAGAGCAGCAGAATTGGGTGGTAAAGTTCTTTTGCTGGAAAAAATGGAACGTGCCGGACGTAAGCTCTTGATTACAGGTAAGGGCAGATGCAATATTACCAATGAAGCAAGCATGTCCGACTTTTTTAAACATATATATCCCAATGGCAGGTTTCTGAAACATGCATTTAGCGTTTTCTTTACTAACGATATCATCGATTTGCTTAGACGATTTGGCGTCGAAACAAATGTTGAACGCGGTGGAAGATTCTTTCCTAAAAGCGACCGATCGGCTGATGTAGTTCAGGCTTTAGTAAAATGGGCTCTTTATCATAAAGTTGAGATTCATTATGGAGCCAAAGCAGAAAAACTTATTGTAAATGATGGAGTTATACATGGTGTAGAAGTTAGTATCGAAGGGCTGTTCAAAAAGGTTTTTGCAGAAAATGTGATTATCTGTACCGGAGGATGTTCTTATCCGGCAACCGGTTCAACCGGCGATGGCTATAAATTTGCCAAAGAAGCCGGCCACTCTGTTGAACATGCTATGCCTGCATTGGTTCCTATTGAAACTGCTGGCAATTTAGCTGAACGCTTACAAGGTTTGAGCTTGAAAAATGTAAATGCAGTGGTATGGATAAATGGCAAAAAACAAAAAGAAGAATTTGGCGAAATGCTTTTCACTCACTTTGGTTTGTCGGGCCCAATTATCTTGACATTGAGCCGTTTTATAGTTAGCGAATTGCACAAAAACAGTAAAGTTGAGGTTTCCATAGATTTAAAACCGGCATTGGACGAGCAGAAGCTGGATACCCGATTGATACGGGATTTAAATGATCATGGAAAAAAGAAAATCGATAATATCTTTAAAGAGTGGCTT
>DATBXH010001225.1:0-5519 GCA_036514375.1 Bacteroidales bacterium
AACATCTGATCGGCGGCAATTAAGGAGTAGCGGTCCACGTTCAGATATTCCTCATTGTTGCAGGAGGTTATTCCAAGCAGGAATAACCCGCTCAAAGCTGTGAATAATATATTTAATTTCTTTTTCATAATGTCTTTGCGTTTAAATGTAATAATTAAAATTGCAGGTTCACCCCAAATGAATACGTGCGTGGCATTGGGTAACGACCTGTATCCACACCTGTAAAGAGCACGCTTCCTTGTCCTGCTTCTGGGTCCCCATATTTGTTATAACTTGAGATGCAGACTAGGTTTTGAACAGAAGCGTAAATACGAACACTTTGAAGGCGCAACGGTTTCAAGAACTTATTATTGATATTATAGCCAATCTGAACATTGCTTATTTTCAGAAAATCGCCATTTTTAATCCATACATTAGAAGCACGCATGTTAAAATTATTGTCAAGTATTGATAACTTGGAAAGCGTATTGCTATGATTTGTTGGGGTCCAAGCCTCATTTACGGCTTCTTTCAAAATATTTGGAGTCGTACCGTTGTCTGTCTGAACCATGTTCGACAATGTCATAGCTGAGTAAGAATTGATCTTTTGACCATATACACCGTAAGCGTAAACAGAGATATCCCAGTTCTTATAAGAAGCGGTTAGGTTCAAACCATAGTTTAATTTTGGGAAACCATTACCCAGAACGGTTCTGTCTGCATCAGTAATCTTGCCATCACCGTTCAGGTCTTTATACTTAAAGTCACCGGGTCCCGTTTTGTCCTCTTGGTATTTAGTGACTGAGGCATCCGCAGCATGCGCTGCAGCATTAGCAGCATCAACTTCAGCCTGAGTTTGGAATACTCCTTCTACCACGTACCCATAGAAAGAACCTACAGCATAACCTTCTTGGCTGACAGAGTGGCCTGTCCATCTTACGCCGGAATCAGAGCCAACTCCACCTACATTTGATCCGTCGTTGGTACTACTCGTATTTGATTTATACAAAGGGGAACCCATCTTTATAACTTTGTTTTTAAGGGTTGAACCATTCAATGTTGCACCAATGGTCCAATCTTGATTGAGCCTTTTATTGTAATTTATACTGAGTTCAAGCCCGTTATTACGGATTTCACCATAGTTGGTATATACTTGGGTATATCCGGCCGAGGGACGTATAGTCTTATACAGCAACAAATCTTTGGATGTACGGATAAAATAATCCGCAGTAATATTCAAAGTATTGTTTAACAATCCCAGGTCAATCCCCGCATTACTTTGCTCATTTGTCTCCCATTTCAGTTTGGTATCAACTAACAGCGCAACCGTACCATTCTCTGTTGTAGCTGTTGTACCTATACCTGCAATGCCATCTTCCGTATAATAATTATACATAACAGAACTCGAACTCAAACCTGAAACAGCCAGAGACCCTTGATCTCCCGAGTTACCGGTCAGTCCCCAACCCAAACGAAGTTTCAGGTTACTGATAACCGTATTGTTTTTTAGGAAGTCCTCTTCAGAAATACGCCATGATGCAGCTGCCGAAGGGAAAACACCCCAACGGTTGCCGGAACCGAAGTTGGAAGAACCGTCGCGGCGTAACGTAGCGGTTAAGTTATAACGGTCTTTCAAACTATACGTAGCACGTCCGAAGTATGATATGGTGTGAACTTCATCATTATACCACCCATCACCTGTTCTTGAACTCTGATCGGCGGTCAAAGCTATTTTACGGACGTTATCAGCCGAGAAATCTTTAGCATCAGCTGAAAGCTGCATCCCGAAGGATCTGCTTACAGAATTTCCTGCCATCAAAGTCAGGTTGTGGATATCATTTTTCCAATTGTAAGTAAGATAATTTTCAATTGCAAGGCTGTAATTTTGATTCTGTTGAAGGTTAAATTCATATCTGGTATCGTAACCTGTCAAATCAACCTGTGTTAACCCGTCATTCTCATAACGTTTCTTATTACCCCAGAATCTATTCCAACTCCAGGTAGAATAATTAAACGATGACACTGATCTGAAATCCAAGCCTTTGAATACTTTAATATTAGCAGAGGCAATGGCAAGCATCCGGTTGTTTTTATTTAAACCGTTATTTTCCATCTGTTCCGCATATATATTACCTGCATTACCTATACCCCCATCATATTGGCCTACTCCTGTTTGTATCCCAATTCCGTAAGTCCCGTTGCTGTTTACAACGTTGGGGCTAACATATTGTCCTGTAGTTGGGTCTACATAATCCATAGTCGGGCAAGTAAATGCTATATCGCGCAGTGAAGAAAGGTTTCCGTTATTACCAAAACTTTGGTTACTACCGTGTGATTCATCATGCGAAAAGTTGACTTCACCACCCAGTTCAATAAAACTGGCCACTTTTGATGAGCTAGTGAGACGAGCAGTCAATCGTTTGAAATTCGTATTAACAATAATACCGTCATTGTTCAAAAAACCCAACGAAACGGCGGTCTGAGATTTTTCCGTACCTCCCGAAGCAGAAAGAGTATATTGTTGTTTAATGCCAACACGTGTCATTTGCTTTTGCCAGTCAATGTATTTTCTCTTACCATCATATTGTGCTGCGAAAACTTGATTCTGAAGCTGCGCACCATCATTTGCACGGGCTGTTCGTATATTACTAGCATACTGGTCAACACCACAAACATCCAGAGTATTAGATAAGGTCTGAATTCCATAATCTGCTGTAAAAGTAAAATGTGTAGCGCCCGCTTTACCATGTTTGGTGGTTATCATTATGACTCCATTGGCTCCGGCAGAACCATATATTGCAGTAGCAGAAGCATCCTTTAAAATTTCAACATTCTGTATATCGCTTGGGTTAAGAAAATTAGCATTAGTCCCAACCTGTACTCCATCCACTACATATAGAGGATTAGCGCTTCCGTTAATAGTTGCAACACCGCGGATACGGATGGCTGCGTTTGCATCCGGGGCGCCGTCTTGTGATGTTACCATTACACCCGCAGCTACCCCTTGTAACCCTTGTATAATGTTAGTAGGAGCTTTTTTCAACATATCTTCACTACTAACAGAAACAATAGATCCGGAAATGTCGCTCTTTTTAGCAGTACCATAACCGACAACTACAATTTCATCCAATTGCCTTATGTCTTCGGTCAACGAAACGTCAATGGTCGACTGACCTCCAACTGCCTTTTCTTCAATTTGGTATCCTATGAAGGAGAATATCAATGTGGCATTAGAGCTCTGAACAGTTAAAGAGTACCTACCTTTTTCGTCGGAAATAGCCCCATTAGCTGTTCCCTTCTCCATAACGCTAACTCCAGGCAAGGGTTGACCGTCTTTAGATGAAACAACGGTTCCTGACACCTTGATTTGCTGTAGTTCCAACGCAGGAGCTATCACAACTAAATTATTATTGAGAACCCTATAGGATACTTCTGAACCGTTTAACAATTCATCCATAACTTGTTGGATATTCTTGTCGTTAAGGGTTAAAGTAACCGTCTTATTGAGATCCATGACAAAATCATTATAGAAAAATCGATACGTTGTCTTGTTTTCAATTTCTTTAAGAATCTCTTTTAGTGTTTGATTTTTAACTTGCAGGTCGAAATTTTGCCCGTTAGTAGTAGAAGCTGAAACCTGCATAATACATAAACCGAGAGTCAAAATAGTCAGTTTCATACGCAGTTGTAGTTTTAGATAAAACCTGAGAAAGGTTAATTTTTTTTTCATAAATTTGAAATGTTAATTTAATAAATGGACATCCCCATTCTAGTGATTTAGAATGAGTTTGTTGTAATTGAATAAATTAATGATTAGAAGACCGGGGATAGTTGTAGCAGACCTACCCGGTTTTTTTTAGGTTTTTGTTTTTTAGTTTTAGCTCATAGTTGTAGTTTTTAGTTAAACATTTAGGTTATTTAAAAAAATTACTATAGGTCGCTTTTCGTTTCTGTTCTTCTGTAATGACAACCACACCTTTATTAATCTCATAATTTAGGGGGGCAGTTAATTTGATAATGTTCAAAATCTGCTCTAACGTTTCGTTGTTAAACGTACCTGTAAATGTGTATTGATTTAATTCCGGCGATTTAATAACAATGGATACGTTGAACTTACGTTCCAATATAACCGCAATGTTTTTAAGAGGTTCCGAATCTATGATCCAAAAATTATCTTTCCAGCAGGTGTAAATTTTAGTATTAACATTAGATGCTACTTTAACACTATCATTGGTATGGCTTGCTTCATCTCTAACTGTGCATTGTTTATTTATATCTTTTGTTGAATTTGTTGTCCCGTTATCAGGCGTATTGGTATTAGTATAAGTTGACTTAACTTTTTTAACCATCACAACCTCTTTCGGTTTTAGAGAAAGATTAACGCCTAATCCTTCAATCTTAACATTCCCCTCCACAAGTGTCGTTGTAATAAATTTTTCCTCAGGATAAGCTTTTACGTTAAATGATGTACCATAAGCTTTTATTTTCAGACCTGATGTCTGTACTATAAATGGCTTTTTAGGATTCTTAACAACAGAAAAATACCCTTCCCCATCCAAATAAACAACACGATTAACTATCCCGTAATCTGCCGAATAACGCAAGATGGTCCCGGCATTAAGCCAAACTTTTGTTCCATCAGCCAGTACAAGCTCACTTTTTCCACCTTTAGGAGCTTTCACCTTATATTCAATCTTACTAAAGTTTTGAACGGTATTGGGTTTAGATATCCAATGAAATGTTGCAGCCCCGGCGAAAAAGATAAAAAGAACAGCTGCAGCAATTTTTAAATAATGGGGTAATCTTTTAGTCTTTTTATCATCAGATTCCCCTGAGAAAGAATCAATTTTATCATTCAGGAGTTTCCAGTTATTGTGTTTCCTATCACTGAATTTATGATTATCATTCACATATAAAGTCAAATCAAACAGTTTACGGTATTCCAAGAATAATTTTCTATGCTCATCCGATTTCTTAAGCCATTCCAGCAAAGCCAATTTCTCGCTTTCCGAAGCCTGATTTGACAAATAGCTAATTATTAACGATTTGACATCTGGTTCTAAATCTTCCATTCTTACCATATTCAATGTTCTAATTATTTAGACGTAAATTTTCGTGGATAGGGTGACAAAAAAAATATTTTTTTCAGGACAAACATTTAAAACATACTTGAACTAAGCTTAACTAAATTCTAAAATTCAAGAGGTATCTTAGAAATATTTCTCCAATTGCTTGCGTAAAGACTCCAACGCACGGCTCATTTGAGTTTTTACCGTATTGACAGATATATTAAGCCTTTCAGAAATTTCATTATAAGTAAGCATATCAAATCTGCTTAAACAAAAAATGACTTTACACTGTGGTGGTAGTTGTTCTATTGCTTCCTTAACATCCTTTTGAATATCTTCATTATCAGGCAAATCAAAAATATATTCTTCGTTTGTCCCTACCATTTCCATTATCTGATCATCGACTTCAACAAATGAATACTGGGCTAAAAAACGGTTGTGCCTAATATAGTCATGAGAAGCATTAAACAC
>DATBXH010001226.1:0-9404 GCA_036514375.1 Bacteroidales bacterium
GGGTTTCGATCCTCAACTCGCAACTACCTATTTTCAATTTGGACGTTATCTGCTAATCTGCAGCTCACAACCCGGCGATCAGCCTGCCAATCTTCAGGGAAAATGGAATGATAAACTTTTCCCACCCTGGGACAGCAAATATACCGTCAACATCAATACCGAAATGAATTACTGGCCGGCAGAGGTGACCAACCTCTCTGAAATGCATGAGCCTTTATTTCAACTGATCAGAGAAGTGGCCGAATCCGGCCATCAAACCGCGCAAATCATGTATGGTGCCAATGGATGGGTGTTGCACCACAATACTGACATATGGAGAGTAACTGGCGCTATAGACCATGCTCCGTCAGGGATGTGGCCAACCGGTGGCGCATGGCTCTGTCAGGATTTCTGGCAACACTATCTGTATACAGGAGATAAAAAATTTTTGACTTCGGTTTATCCGGTGATGAAAGAGGCTGCTAGGTTTTTTCTCGATTTTCTGGTAGAAGAGCCCACACATAAATGGCTTGTGGTTTGTCCTTCGCTCTCACCCGAACATGCTCATGCCGGAAGTAATCCGGAGACAACGATAGCTGCAGGTTGCACTATGGATAACCAGTTACTTTTCGACCTTTTTTCCGATCTCATAAGTGCCTCCGATATATTATCTATTGATAAAGGATTTGCTGATACACTCAAACGCACACGCGACCGTCTGCCTCCGATGCAGATTGGGCAATATAGCCAGTTGCAGGAGTGGATGCAGGATTGGGACGATCCAAAGGATACTCACCGTCATGTTTCTCATCTTTACGGCGTGTTCCCCAGTAACCAGATATCACCATTCCATACTCCGGAATTGTTCGATGCTGCACGTACTTCATTAATCTATCGTGGTGATCCGTCTACCGGCTGGTCCATGGGCTGGAAAGTTTGTCTCTGGGCCCGGTTCCTGGATGGCGATCATGCTTATAAACTGCTTACGGACCAGTTGAACTTGGTGACACCTGCCAGAAAGAGCGGTGGTACTTACCCAAATATGTTCGATGCCCATCCGCCATTTCAGATTGACGGCAATTTTGGATGTACAGCCGGTTTGGCAGAGATGTTTATGCAAAGCCAGGATGGGTTTATATATGTACTGCCGGCTTTACCTTCTGTCTGGAAAACCGGAAGCATCAGTGGATTGATAGCAAGAGGAGGGTTTGAAATCAGTATGTCCTGGAAGAACAGCAAACTGGAAAAACTTACCATTTTGTCGAGGATTGGTGGTAACTGCCGTATTAGGGTAAAGACCCCACTGAAGGCCGAAAAAGGAATAACACTGAATAAGGCCAATGGTGATAACCCAAACCCTTTGTTTGCTGTGCCTGAGATCAAGACACCTGTCATCTCGCCAAAGGCAAAGCTAAATCAGGTAAAACCGGAGAAAACGATGCTTTACGATATGCCGACTGAGGCTGGGAAAAAATATGTATTATATGGATTTTAATAAACCACAAAGGAGAATAAGGTAACATAAGGCTCTTTAGTGATTTGTTTAAAACAGTAAAAATGAAAAAAATAACTTTTATTTCAGTTGTCCTTTTCTTAGTAAGTTTTGTAACATTTGGACAGACTTCATTTCAATTGCAGGACCTTCGCTGCGAGATGCTTACCAATCCGGAAGGAATCGATGCGGTGCAACCCCGTTTAAGTTGGGAAATTTATGGTTCACAACGAGACATTGAACAAACTGCTTACCAGGTATTGGTTGCTTCCTCCCGTGAAAAACTGGATGCGAATGAAGGCGATCTGTGGAATTCAGGAAAGGTAAATTCCAACCAGTCCATTCAGATAGTTTACACGGGAACGCCACTTGCCAGCCGTACCCAATGTTTCTGGAAAGTGAAAATCTGGACAAACAAAGGGGAAAGTTCATGGAGTGAGCCAGCTTACTGGAGTATAGGTCTTCTGCAACCCACAGACTGGAAAGCAAAATGGATTGGCCTGGATAAAGCCTTTCCATGGGATAGTATCACCAAAAACTCCCGTCTCTCGGCCCGTTATTTCCGGAAGGAGTTTGAGTCAAAAAAAGCAATCAAACGCGCTACGGTTTACATTTCCGGGCTCGGACTTTACGAACTATATATCAACGGGCAGCGTATTGGCAATCAGGTGTTATCTCCCTGCCCTACAGATTACGAAGGGGACGTGAAATACAATACATTCGATGTCACCAAACAATTACAATTGGGTAAAAATGCCATTGGCACCATCCTGGGTAATGGACGTTATTTCAATATGCGTCAAAACTACAAACCTCAGAAAATAAAAACATTTGGATTTCCGAAAATGGTGCTGCAATTGGAAATTGAATACACCGATGGGAAACATCAGTCCATTATCAGCGATAATTCCTGGAAAGTGACCTCCGATGGACCTATCCGTTCCGATAATGAGTGGGATGGTGAAGAATATGACGCCACTAAAGAAATGCCAGGCTGGAATGCAGTGGGATATAATGATAAACATTGGCTTAAAGCTGAATTGGTAAAGGAACCGGGAGGTTTACTTACAGCACAGATGAACCCCAACATGAAAATAATGGAAACTCTAAAACCGGTTTCTATTCTCAAACTCAGCAGCGACACCTTTATCCTGGATATGGGACAAAATATGGCAGGTTGGGTAAAGCTGAATGGCAAAGGCGAAAAAGGAAAGAAGATAACTCTCCGGTTTGCTGAAACTTTAAAGGCTGACGGCCACCTTTACACGGCTAATCTTCGCAGTGCAAAGAACACCGATGTTTACACCATGAAAGGTGATGCTTTGGAAACCTGGGAGCCCCTTTTTGTTTATCATGGTTTCCGGTATGTGGAAGTTGTAGGATATCCCGGAACTCCTACCATTAATAATTTTGAAGGCAAAGTGGTGTATGATGAGATGAAAACAACGGGGACTTTTGAAACTTCAAACCAAACCCTGAATCAGATATTCAAAAATGCATACTGGGGAATTCGCAGTAATTACAAGGGAATGCCAGTTGATTGTCCGCAGCGTGATGAGCGTCAGCCATGGCTTGGTGACCGTGCCATTGGCTCCAGGGGCGAAAGTTTCGTCTTCGATAACGAAAGACTATATGTCAAATGGATGGACGACATTGAGGAATCGCAGATGCCAGACGGTCAGCTACCTGACATGTCACCTGCATTCTATAAGTCATACTATAGTGATAATATGACCTGGCCAGGTACTTACCTCCTCATAGCTGATATGCTTTACGAACAATTTGATGATGTGCGGCCGATTGCAAAACATTACGACTCCATGAAAAAATGGTTAACATACATGAAAGCCAAGTACATGGACAGCTATATTGTAACCAAAGATAAATACGGTGACTGGTGTGTACCGCCGGAATCAAAGGAATTAATTCATTCCCGGGATGCATCAAGGGCTACGGATGGTAAGCTGATTGCAACTGCCTACTATTACAAGATGATGACGCTGATGCAGCGATTTGCCCAACTCTTGGGAAAAGCGGAGGATGAAAAGGAGTTTGCCGACCTTGGTGAAAAAATAAAAACAGCGTTTAATGACAAGTTTTTTAATAAAAAAACACATCAATACGGTAATAATACAGTTACAGCTAATATCCTGCCTTTGTATTTCGGAATGGTTCCGGAGAGTGATCGTGAACAAGTGTTCGGTAGTATTGAGGAAAAGATTATCAGGAAAGATAACGGTCATATTTCTACAGGCCTGATCGGAACCGGGTGGCTGATGAGAGGGCTTACCGAATACAATAGACCGGACATTGCATACCAGATTGCCACGAACCGTGATTACCCAAGTTGGGGTTATATGATCGAAAACGGGGCTACTACCATTTGGGAGTTGTGGAATGGCAATACAGCCAATCCTGCCATGAACTCCCATAATCACGTAATGCTGCTTGGAGATTTGATTACTTGGTTTTACGAAGACTTGGCCGGCATCAAAACTAATTCTGAACATCCCGGTTTTAGTGAAATTGTAATGAAACCATCCGTTATAGATGGATTGAATTTCGTAAATGCGTCTTATCAATCCATTCACGGACTTATCAAAAGCGAATGGAGGAAGAAACCTGGTGTGTTTACCTGGAAGATTACTGTTCCCGGAAATACTAAAGCCATAGTCTATATTCCTGCCGGGTCGGAAAAAGAAGTCTCAGAAAATGGCAAGTCAGCCTCTTCAGCAGAAGGCATTCGATTCTTACATATGGAAGGAAAGCTTGCGGTATTTGAGATTGGTTCGGGTGACTATACATTTGTATCCGAAGATCCTTGGAAGAGAGGAATCGTGACCGACGAATTTATTTTCGAACGGGCGCAGTTTCCTGAAAGCCATGCTTCAACCATTGCCGAAACGCCAAAAGGCATGGTGACTGCCTGGTTTGGCGGAACTAAAGAAGGAAATCCGGATGTTTGTATTTGGATAAGCCGTTTGGAAAAAAACAAATGGACACAGCCCGTGAATGTGGCCAATGGAATACAGAACGATACTTTACGGTATGCATGCTGGAATCCTGTTCTTTATCAGGAGCCGGGCGGTGATCTGCTCCTTTTTTATAAAGTCGGACCAAAGGTAGCAGGATGGAAAGGCTGGATGATTAGATCAAAGGATTGTGGTGTCTCCTGGTCAACTCCTGAGGTTCTGCCTGAAGGTTTCCTGGGACCCGTCAAAAATAAACCCGTAATGCTTGGTGACGGAGTGCTTCTTTGTCCGTCGAGTACAGAGAAAGATGGCTGGAAAGTTCATTTTGAGCTCACCTCCGATTTTGGGAAAACCTGGAAAATGATTGGTCCGATCAACGACGGTAAAATGATCAAAGCCATTCAACCCAGTATTTTAACTTATAAAGATGGCAGGCTTCAGGTGCTGTGCCGTAGCCAGAACAGGGCCCTTGAAGAGTCCTGGTCTAAGGATAACGGAAAAACCTGGTCGACAATGAAGCCAACGTCACTTCCAAACAATAATTCCGGTACGGATGCGGTGACTTTAATGAATGGCTGGCAATTACTGGTGTATAACCATGTACTGCCTCCAAACGGGGAAACCAAAGGGCCGCGTACTCCCTTGAATGTAGCTATATCTAAAGATGGCATGACATGGTATGCAGCGTTGGTACTTGAAGATTCTCCTATCAGCCAGTATTCCTATCCTTCGGTTATCCAAACAAAGGATGGGTTGGTACATATCGTTTACACATGGCGTCGTCAACGAATAAAACACGTGGTGATTAATCCGTTGCAATTGCAACTTACCAAAATTGAAGACGGTATTTGGCCACAACAACCCAATCCGGTCACTATTGAAAACAAAAATCAGCGATATAAAATAGGATTGATAGACCTGATGTTGTTGAAACGGCAAAAATTAGGTGCTCTTCAGCTGACCAAAGACCTCAGTGCAGATGGATTAGAAATAGACATGGGCGGCTTAGGCAATCGTGAGACATTTGATAATGCTTTGGCTGATTCAGTAACCCGGAGTCAGTTCCTTAACGAAACTAAGAAGTTAAACATTGAAATTTCATCTCTTGCGATGACCGGTTTCTATGCTCAATCCTTTGCTGAGCGCCCCACTGTGGACCGTATGCTAAGGGATTGTATTACCACCATGAAAGAAATGAACGTGAAAATGGCTTTCCTCCCCTTGGGTGTGAAAGGCGATCTGAAGAAAAATCCTGAATTACGACCGAAAATAGTGGAACGACTGAAGATGGCAGGAAAGATGGCCGAGGAAGCTGGGGTGGTCATTGGGATTGAAACATCGCTCAGCGCTTCTGAGGAGGTTAAATTGCTGAAAGAGATTGGTTCGCCAGCCATCAAAATCAGTTTCAATTTCAGCAATCCAATTAAAGAAGGTCGCAGCCTTTACAAGGAACTGGAGATTCTGGGGAAGGACCGTATTAGCGAAATTCATTGCACCAATAAAGATAGCGTATGGCTGATCAATGACCCGCAGATTGATATGAAAAAGGTGAAGGCAACCCTGGACAAAATGGGTTGGAGTGGTTGGCTCGTTATTGAGCGTTCCCGTGATGCCAGTGATCCCAGGAATGTAAAGAGAAATTATGGCGCCAACGCTGCATATTTAAAATCTATATTTCAAGATTAGCAAGGGAACGAACGAGACCCTAAGGGTTTTAAGAACCCTGAGGGTTTACCAAAAGAAAAAAATATGAAAAACCTAACACAGAAACTATTAATCGCACTTTTAACCTGCGTATCAATACAGGTTAACGCACTCGACATATGGGTTTCTCCAACAGGATCGGACACCAATACTGGGTCTATAAACCAACCCATGGCAACCCTATCCATGGCATTGCGAAAGGTACGTGAGCTTCGCAGGTTACACGATCCTTCAGTAGCCGGAGGTGTTCGTATTATTCTTCATGGAGGTATTTATCAATTGGTTGAACCAGTTTTGATTAGACCAGAAGATTCAGGCACAGCCAATAGTCCGACATTCATTGAAGCAGCATCCGGCGAGAAACCTGTTATTAGTGGAGGAATTAACGTATTGGGTTGGAAGAAAGCCGGGAATATTGACAATCTACCCAAAGAAGCTCAGGGAAAAATATGGGTGACGGACGCTCCCCGTATTGCTGGTCGCTTCACCGATATTCGCCAAATGTGGGTGAATGGTGTCAAAGCGAATCGTGCTAGCAATAATGATGAAGGGAAAATTCTTCAGCGAATTCGCTCTATTAATAAAGAGAAACGCGAAATGTGGATTCCGAAACCTGCATTTGGCTCGTTGAAAGAATGTGGCCAAATGGAGTTTTTCATACATCAATGGTGGGCTATTGCTATGCTGAGAGTGAAATCGATTCAGGTTGTGGGCGACAGCGCTTTGGTAAAGTTTTACGAACCAGAAAGTCGCGTAGAATTTGAGCATCCATGGCCAGCGCCTTTTATTGATGAGCTAAAAGGCAAAAATGGCGATACGGCTTTTTATTATATTAACGACAAGCGCAAGTTTCGTATACCCAAGTTTAACGGAAACTCTGCATTCTTTTTTATGAACGATATCCGGTTTCTTGATCACCCGGGAGAATGGTATCATGATCAGTTTGCAGGTAAGATTTATTATTGGCCCCGTGTCAACGAAGATTTGAGCAAAGCTGAAGTTAAAGTGCCGGTTCTTGAAAATCTTATTCAAGTTGAAGGGACACTAGATTTGCCTGTTTCGCACATAACGTTTAAGAATATTGAATTTCAACATACTACTTTCCTTCGCCCATTGAGGGCAGGACATGTGCCATTGCAAGCTGGATTTTATTTGCTTGATGCTTACAAATTGGAAACTCCGGGTACTCCCGATAAAGCATGGCTGGAGAATCAGGCATGGGTTGGGCGTCAGCCGGCTGCAGTTTCAATTCGCAATGCAAATAATATCAATTTTGAACGCTGCTTTTTCAGACATTTAGCTGCAACAGGATTAGATTACATTTCAGGAACTAATCACGATTTAGTGGAAGGTTGTGTGTTCAGCGATATTGGTGGAACCGGGATTCAGATTGGATTCTTTGGAGATGCTTCTTTCGAAGCCCATCTTCCTTACGATCCATGCGATCGTCGTGAAGTTTGCAGTTCTGAAACTATTCGTGATAATTACATTACTAATTGTACCAACGAAGATTGGGGATGTGTGGGCATTAGCGCTGGATTTGTGCGAGATATAACCATCAACAATAACGAACTTTCTGACCTTAACTATTCAGGTATTTGTGTAGGTTGGGGATGGACAAAAACAATCAATGCGATGCGGAATAATAAAATTTTCGCAAACCATATCCATCACTTTGCCAAAAACATGTACGACGTAGGTGGAATATACACTCTATCTGCCCAGCCAGGTTCGGAGATTTACAATAATTCGATCCATGATCTTGAAAAAGCTCCCTATACTCATGATTTGGTGCATTGGCAGTACATCTATTTCGATGAAGGATCTGCAGGTATTTACGCCCACGACAACTGGACCGAAAAAGACAAGTTCTTTACAAACACAAACGGACCTGGTAACAAATGGACGAATAATGGACCTCAGGTAGCCGATTCCATTAAAAATACAGCCGGGTTGGAAGTAGGGTTTAAAGATATATTAAGTAGCCATTAGTAAAGGAAACCCTCAGGGTTTTTAAAACCCTGAGGGACTAGCCACAATAAAGGAAGAAAGCTGATATGAAATTCATAAGTCTCATAATAATATTTTTAATATTGATTTTTGATCTACATGCCCAATCCGAGAAAAATAAAGTCTCGGACGAGGTTATGCAAAAAATCTATAACGAGATAAAAACGCCATATAAATACGGATTGGTGATGGTTCCTTCCGATGAAACCAAAAAAATGGACTGCCCCACTGTGTTCCGTAAAGATGGGAATTGGTACATGACGTACATTATTTTCGATGGTCGTGGTTACGAAACATGGCTGGCCCAAAGCGATGATTTGTTGCATTGGCAGAACAAAGGCAGAATAATGTCTTTCACGGATACTACAGACTGGGATTCCAATCAGAAGGCTGGGTATAATTCGTTGGAAGATTATCGTTGGGGAGGCAGCTATGAGCTAAATAAATATAAGGGAAAGTACTGGATGTCTTATTTTGGAGGAACTGCTCGCGGATACGAGGCCGGCAAGCTGAGTATCGGTATAGCATATACTGACAAGGATCCTACCACTGTTCATGAGTGGGATCGTTTACCAGCTCCGGTATTGAACCCTACAGACAAGGATGTTCGCTGGTGGGAAAATCATACCATGTACAAAAGTTCGGTTATTTGGGATAAATCCAAAACTACAGGATATCCTTTTGTTATGTACTATAATGCCAATGGCGATAGTTTGGATAAGAAGCGGGGAGCCGAACGTATTGGTATGTCCGTATCGGATGATATGGTGCACTGGAAACGATTTATGCACGATCCTGTCATGAATCATCATAAAGGGATTACTGGTGATGCCTATATTCAAAAGATTGACAATGTCTGGGTGATGTTTTATTTTGGAGCGTTCTGGGGTAAAACCAGCGGAGCTTTCAACCGCTTTGCTTGTTCGTACGATCTTGTAAACTGGACCGATTGGACAGGCAGTGATCTAATAAAACCATCTGAGCCGTACGATGAAGTATTTGCTCACAAGTCATTCGTTGTTAAATACAATGGAGTGGTATATCATTTTTATTGTGCTGTTAATAAGGCTGATTATCGAGGTATTGCAGTGGCTACTTCAGTTGATCTTGGTAAAAGTACATTACAGTTTAATGAACCACTTCGGAAAACGGAGTCATTCAACAACGGTTGGAAATTCTTTCTTGGTAACGATTCCATGGCAAGCCAACCGGATTACAACGACTCACAATGGCGAAAACTTAACATG
>DATBXH010001227.1:0-7521 GCA_036514375.1 Bacteroidales bacterium
ATCGCGAAATGGAACAGGCTATGGCATTTCTTATCGAAACTGACGACAAGCGCGTCAATGAATTTAAAAACATTTTGCTTGGCAGCACAGAAGCTAGGTTTGCCACAGAAACTTTCCATGTAAATGTTTCTACTTTAAATAAAAAACAAAATGATGCTCTAAATCTTGTAAACCGGGCTTACGATGTAGCCATTATTCACGGTCCTCCAGGTACAGGGAAAACTACCACTCTGGTAGAAGCTATTTTGCAGGTACTCAACAAAGAAGAACAAGTACTTGTATGTGCACCCAGTAATACAGCTGCAGACCTTTTGGTTGAAAAGCTCGACGGAAAGCAGGTGGAAGTCTTGCGAATCGGCAATCCGGCCCGGGTAACAGAGGAACTTTTAAGCAAAACGCTTGATGCCAGAATTGTACACCATCCCTATTATAAGGAACTTAAAGCATTAAGAAAAAAAGCAGATGAATATAAAAATCTGGCAAGAAAGTATAAACGAAATTTTGGTCAGACTGAGCGAGAACAACGCAGACTTCTTTTTGAAGAGGCTGGCAAATTAAAGGCCGAGGCCGAACAACTTGAATTTTTTATTTCCAACGATATAGTCTCTAAAGCGCAAGTCATAGCAGCCACGCTCGTTGGGGCCAATAACTATGCTTTGAAAGGGAAAAAATTCCACACTGTTTTTATCGACGAAGCAGCACAAGCCACGGAACCGGCTTCATGGATTCCGATCATTAAAGCAGAGAGGATTATATTTGCCGGTGATCATTGCCAGTTGCCTCCCACCATCAAGTCGATAGATGCTGCACAATCAGGTCTCAGCGTTACACTCTTTGAAAAAGCCATCAAGCGAAACAAGGCAGACATCATGCTGATAGAACAGTACCGGATGAATCGACAAATTATGTCATTCTCAAGCCTTATTTTTTATAACGATCAACTGATAGCCAACAATGAGGTAGCTAATGCCAGGATATTTCCTGAAGATTTACCTGTAGAATTTGTTGACACTGCAGGAACCGGCTATTTTGAGCAATTAGACGAGGAAACTTTCAGTACCTATAACCGGGAAGAAGCCAATTTACTTACCCGGCATTTCACGGATTATATCAATCAACTGGAGGCCATGCATATTTTAAAAGAGGTAAAGAATATCGGTATTATTTCTCCTTACAAAGCACAGGTATCACTCCTTCAGGAAGCATTTCAGACAGGATACATGCAGGAGCATATTTCCGGTATTCTCAGCATCAATACAGTAGATTCGTTTCAGGGTCAGGAACGAGAAATTATTTACATCAGTCTGGTGCGCTCCAACGAAAAAGGTGAAATAGGATTTCTGTCGGATATCCGGAGAATGAACGTTGCCATGACCCGTGCCCGCCGAAAACTGGTCATCATTGGCGATAGTTCCACCATTTGCAGCCACCCCTTTTATAATAAACTTATCGATTATGTAAATGAAATCGGAGCGTACCGGAGCGCGTTTGACTTTATGCAAGGATAGCCCACAAGATAAGGATGTAACTTTTTACATCGGAAACCGAATGAGGCGAAAATACCCGGTTGGACAGAGACTCTGTGCTTGAGGTAGCGCCGGGTTCAGACTATCTTTCCATAATTCAGGCTACGGTAAAGTAAGCTATACTTTCCTTTAGTAATTCAGCCTGATTGGCAAGATCCTCTGCACCGGTAGCCATTTCTTCCGAAGCTGAGGCATTTTCTTGTGTTACTTGATTTAATTGTTGTACGGCACTATTAATTTGCGTTGTCCCCACGTTCTGTTCATTGCTGGATGCCACAATTTCGTTAATAAGTTTTTGGGTTTTTTCAAATGCTGGTATCAGCTGATCCAGTAATTTTTTTGTGTTTTCGGTTGATGAGACACATAACGTTGACAAAACATTAATGTCATCAGCAGATGATTTACTCCTTTCTGCCAGTTTTCTGACTTCGGAAGCAACGACGGCAAAACCTTTTCCTTGTTCGCCCGCCCGTGCAGCTTCAACAGCCGCATTTAAAGCAAGTATATTGGTCTGAAAAGCTATGTCGGTGATAATCGTAATCTTTTTTGCAATCTCCTGTATTGATTTTAAACTGTTATCAGACGAGCTACTTACAGAAAGAACATCTTCCATTAAGCTCGATGAAATATTACCCGTTTGATTTGCATTATCCGTATTTTGCTGAATATTCGAAACCATTTCTTCGATGGATGATGAAACTTCTTCTGTAGAAGCAGCCTGCTCATTTGCACCCTGGGCTATTTGCTGGGATACGGAGCTGAAATGAGTACTGGCTGTTACAATACTTGCAGCATTTAATTGAACTTTCGTAATTGTTTCATTGAGCTTACCAACCAAATCTTTAAGACTATTCGAAAGAATGCCCAGTTCATCTTTTTTGTTCAGCAGTTTTTCATCAATAGTCACATTCAAAAGTCCTGTAGAAATGTCTTTTATTTTTATGACCGAAGCTTCCAGGGGCTTTTTTATTAGAATTTTAATGACTTCAAATACGATCACAATAAATAAAGTGCTGACCGGAACTGCCCAAATCAGATGAAAAGCTCCCAGTTTACCAACGTAATAAAAAAGGACACAATCAAATATAACTACAATACAAATCCAGAAACCAAGTGTTGCCATTATTGATCTCCCAAAATTCATTCGCAGGATAAATGCCGAAACAGGTAAAAATAGCAGTGCAATGGTTATAACCAGTATAAATTCATTCATAGTTTTTCAATTTAGGTTTTATAGAGCTTTGCTTTTTTGCAAGTTTTGATTGATATGGTATTAAATCAAATAATGCAGTTGCTGTTTAATATTCTATGAATCAATATTTGTTCTTAAATTTACAAAAAAGTTGATACGATAAACTAAACATTAGTTTATAATGAGTTAAAAATTGCAGTTAATGTTGCTTTTTCAGTTGTCAGAATATATCCCAATAAATCATTATAAAACCATCTCTATGCAAAAAAATTTCTTCCCCACGCTGGTTACTGTATGCATCATTGCTCATATGGTAAGGACTGCATACGAGGTACTAAAACATAAAAAAGTAATTACAGCATCCAGGCTATCGTTCATCATCGTATTTACGGATATGCTGCTGTTGTGGGCATCCTGGTTTGCTTTAAATCCTCTTGATCCCAGCAGAACTGATTTACCTTGTATCATACGGTATTTTGGCATCTTTTTTATCCTTGCCGGTGTCGTTGTGTTTTTCATCAGTTTATTTACCATCAAAACATTGGAAAACCATAAGGGCGATTTAATTACTCATGGTATCTATTCAAGAGTCAGGCATCCGATGTATTTGGGTTTCATTTTTTGGTTATTAGGGATGTCTTTATTCCACGGGGGTATTATTTCGTTGGTTCTTTGTATTGTATTTATTGCAAACGTACTATTCTGGAGGTACCTGGAAGAAAAGGAGCTTGAAGAAAGATTTCCTGAGTACAAAAATTATAAGACTAAAACATTGTTTTAATTGGATACCTTGCCTTAATTTGTGTTATTGGTAAAGTTATAAGCTATTTGTAAAACCTGGACAACAGCCGAACGAACTCCAATTGTGTTCGTCCGGTTGCGTTTCTCACGGTCAGTCTTATTGGGGAACAACCCGTGTAATATGATTTCAGAATGTTTTCATTATCCATTATCAGCATCTGTTCTGTTTTCAGGTTAATATTTTAAAGCTATGAATTCATACAGGCTATAATCCTTGCTCCATATCTTCTCCTTCGGAACCGTTATTCAAATCGTCCTGACTTTGTCTGTTTTTTGTTTTATAGTTATTGATCCTGTAACTAAATGTAAGCAGAATGACCTTGGACTCACGTTGAAAACTATTGTATTTATATTGATTTGCACTTTCGGTTGTGGAAACGAAATTGGTTTGCCCGAATAAATCCCTAACCTGAAGCGTTAAACTTCCCTGCTGTTTAAATAAGATTTGCTTAATGCCCAATGTTGAAAAATAGAACCCCGATCGTGTGCCCTGTGCAGTAATGGTTGGAGCATTATATGCGTAGCTCAATTGGACAGTTGTTTTCCTAGCCACATGAAAGGTAGGGTTAACACGTATGTTCCATGTATTTATATTGTCAGAAACCGAAGGGATGGGCGTGCCAAACATATGATAATTGTATATGTTGAAGGACGAATTAAGATTGAACCACTTGGTTGGTTCAATGTACATCATAAGTTCGGCCCCAATGGACCGGTCATGATCGATATTTGCAAAAGTACTCGTGGTTATTTGAGTGGCAGGGTCAAAGGTACTAATTTGCTGTATCAGGTTAGAAGTTTGTCTTAAAAAACCCTCCAACGAAATGAATGAGGCATTATTAAAAGCTTTATGGAGATTCAGTTCATAAGAATTTGTAAATTGAGGCAATAACCCGGGGTTTCCCTTTCGTATGGTCAGAGGGTCGAGGTATACTACAAAAGGATCGATATTATTTTCTCTTGGACGGTCGACACGGCGGGAATAGTCCGCCTGAATTTGCAGATTCCAGGGTAATTGTTTCGTCAGATAAACCGATGGGAAGAAATCGATACGGTTAACGCGATATTGCTCATTCTGTATTTCCTGGTTTAGTGACCTGTCTTCATATTCTGTTCGTAACCCGATTTCATAATCGAAAAGAGACATCTTATCGGAAAATGTAGCATAACCGGCTTGAATCTGATCGTCAAATGATAATTTATCCCTATGCGCTGCATCTTCAATCCAGCTATTGTCAATATAGTTGTTCACGTACGAATCGGCAGAACTATTTTTATAGGTTCCCTGGTAACCTGCTTCGAATTTACCTTTTGTTCCTACTGGCAGGGAGTAATTGAGTTTTGTCCGTAATTGTGTTTCATTACTGTTCTGAGCCGATTGCTGGATTATTTTGTTTTTCCCTAAACTGATCCAACTTGCATTTGTGGTATCCTGCACCAGGCTGCTAAAGTTATTGTCAGGTCCGCTCATCAAATATGCCGAAGCAGATAATTGGTGACCATTATTATTCAGTTTTAACAGATAATCGAGGTTAAGGCTATAATAATTCCTTTTAAACTCTGGCGTACTGCTATTGGTATAATTAATGTCAGTTGCGTTTGAATTTAAAAGATTCAGATACTCATCATGATAGTCCGAGGTTATTGGGCGGCTAAAAGACCTGCTGCCCCAACTGCCGGTGAGTGTTAAAGAATTTTTGTCGTTAATGGCATAATCTATGCCGGCATTGATGCCTTTTCCCTGTCGTTGAAAGCTACCGCTGCCATTAACTGTCTGGGTCTTTATTTTTTGTGTTCCCAGGGTATCTGTATTATTCAAATCACTCTTAACAGACGATTTCATGTCTGTAAAGTCTGCCCCCAGGGTAAAACTAAATTTCGATACCTTATAATTCAGATTAAGATTTGAACTATACTTATCTCCTGTTCCTGCGGTTGCATTTAACATTCCGCTTGTTCCCTGTATTTTTTGTTTTTTCATGACGACATTGATAATACCTGCACTACCTTCTGCTTCATATTTGGCTGATGGATTGGTTATAATTTCAACGCTTTGGACCAGATTTGCAGGAATTTGTTGCAAAGCTTCACTCCCTTCAATCGGAGAAGGTCTGCCATCTACAAGAACAGTGAAATTTGAACTTCCACGCAATGTTACATTGCCCTGCACATCAGTTTGAACTGACGGAACATTTTGTAGGGCATCGGCCACCGTCCCTCCGGAGGCTGTAATATTCTTCGAAATATCGACCACTTTTTTATCTATCTGATATTTTATAGGAGGATTGCTTGCAACCACTTCTACTTCTGCCAATGATGTAGTCGATGGATTTATTTTTAAGGTACCCAGCGCATCTGTCGTTTGATTTGGAGAAAGTGTGATTCCCCCTAAATTCTGTTTTTTATAACCAATAAAAGTAACCTGGATATAAAACTTTCCATACGGTAACCCTTCAATGACAAAACTTCCGTCATCTTTGCTCATCACCCCCGTTATTAACGTTGAATCTTTTGCACGGTATATAGCGACACTTGCATAGGGAACAGGCTGATTGTTGCTGGCATCGATAATTGTTCCATAAACTTTTGATTCTGCAGGCAAGTTATGTTGACGTTCTTCCTGGCCCAACATCTGGGTGGCAATCATTTGAAAAAGTAACATAATTAATGATTTAGAACATTGTAAAATAAGATTTTTCATGACCCAAATTTTAGTTAAACATTTGCTAAGACGATCTTTAGAAAATTTTTAAGCTTTCTTTTCAATAAGACCAAAAACGTGTTATCTTCTTGCTGTAATCTGTTCATTTTTAACATATTTTAACGATAATAGAACTTTCTGGGGTTTTGGCAGTTCTTTGTTGGGGGAAACGTTTTGGAAAAACCGGAAAGAGATTTACTGCAAGTAATTTATTGTTGGAACGGTCATATGTATCGGAGTTCAGCTCTGATTGTTCCAAAACTGGCATTTTGTTGATTCTATTCGCATTTTCATCCTTAGTACCCTTAGGCAACATCAAACGATTGGTGGTGCGGAAGATGAAAAGAGCAGGGCTGACTGAAAAAGGTTATTCTTGTTTTATAACTTCTCCGGTTACTTGTTTATGGATAAGGTAAGAATTTACTTATCAGCCCTTTTCTCTCAATTTAAAAGCACACCTTTTATTTTATCTTCAAAAGCGGAGAGCGCAGCTTTGGCACCTTCGCCTATGGCAATAACAATTTGTTTGTACGGAACTACAGAAACATCCCCGGCAGCATATATACCGGTATTGCTTGTCCGGCAATGCGCATCGATGAGTATTTCGCCGGTGCGGTTAACTTCAACCACATCTTTAAAAACCTGACTGTTGGCTGTTAAACCGATTTGAACAAAAACACCGTCGGTGGTAAGTAATTCCGTGTTACCATTTTTCCGGTGCTTAAACTGCAGTCCGGTAACTTTACTTCCGTCTCCCTCAATACTGAGTGTTTCGACGCTGGTAATGATTTTCACGTTGGGAGTGTCTTTAAGTTTATTTTGCAGAATCTGGTCGCCCTTCAATTCATCCATGTATTCCAGTACAGTGACTTCCGACGCTATAGCTGAAAGATCGATGGCAGCCTCCAGCCCGGAATTTCCTCCGCCTACTACGACAACACGTTTGTTCTTATAAAATGGTCCGTCGCAATGGGTACAAAATGCCACGCCGGAACCAATATAATTGTTTTCTCCGGGTACATTCAAACGACGCCAGCTGGCACCTGTAGCAATAATTAATGCCGGAGCTTTTAACGTTTCGCCCATTGAGGTATGGATGTGTTTTATACCATCAATTACCTGCGCCTGTTCAATTTTACGGTTTTCATAAACATCCACCGGATAGTCGCCTAAATGATGCTTTAAGTTTGCTGTGAGCTGGGTTCCGGTCGTTTGCGAAACTGAAATCATGTTTTCGATGCCTATGGTTTCGGTAAGTTGTCCTCCTATTTTATCGGCCACAATGGCTACTGAAAATCCTT